>DASYSI010000210.1:0-2943 GCA_036003485.1 Burkholderiales bacterium
TCCGGACCGCAATCCGGACAACCCCAAGACCGAGGAACAATTCAAGGAAGCGAAAGAGGCGTACGAGGTATTGACCGACGCGAACAAGCGTGCGGCTTATGACCAGTACGGCCACGCGGGCGTCGACCCGTCATCCGCGGCGGGCGCAGCCGGCTTCGGCGGTTTCGCAGACGCCTTCGGCGACATCTTCGGCGACATTTTCGGCGGCGGACGCGGGCGTTCAAACGTCTACCGCGGCGCCGATCTTCGCTACAACCTCGAGATCGCGCTCGAAGATGCAGCGCGCGGCACCGAGACCAAGATCCGCATTCCGACCATGGATCAATGCGCGACCTGCCACGGCAGCGGCGCCAAGCCTGGCACGCAGCCCACGACCTGCCCCACCTGCGGCGGCCACGGTCAGGTTCGGATGCAGCAGGGCTTCTTCTCCATTCAGCAGACGTGCCCGAAATGCCACGGCAGCGGCAAGATCGTGCAATCGCCGTGCGTGACCTGCCACGGCGCGGGACGCATCAAGCAGCACAAAACGCTGTCGGTCAAGATTCCCGCCGGCGTCGACGAAGGCGACCGGATCCGGCTCTCCGGCGAAGGCGAGGCCGGCGTCAATGGTGGCCCGTCGGGCGACCTCTATGTGGTAATCCATCTCAAGCCGCACGCAGTGTTCCAGCGCGATCACAACGATTTGCATTGCGAGATGCCGATCAGCTTCACCACCGCCGCGCTCGGCGGGGAAATCGAGATCCCGACGCTCGACGGCTACGCAAAAATCAAAGTTCCTACCGAGACCCAGACCGGTAAAGTATTTCGCTTGCGCGGCAAAGGCATCAAGGGCGTGCGCTCGTCTGCGCACGGCGATCTCATGTGCCACGTCGTCGTGGAAACTCCGGTGAGCCTCACCGCGCGCCAGCGCGAATTATTGCTGGAGCTCGAAGCGATCAACGTCAATGACTCCGGGCGCCACAACCCGCGCGCCAAATCGTGGATGGACAGAGTCAAGGAATTTTTCGCGGAGTAGCGCCATCGCGATGCCGTCAATCGATCGCGAGTATCACGTGGCCGATTTTTGCGCCTCGCTCGACCGCAAGGTGCGCAGCCACCACTTCAGCTAGCGGGAAACGCTGCGCGATCGCGAATATCGGCGTTGTTTCCGCCAGCCAGCGCGCGATGTCGGTGTGCGCCTGCGCCTTGGCTGAATCCGCCATGGTGTAAACAAACACCGGACGCACCGAAATGTTCAGCCGAAAAACATCGTTGAAGGGGAACGGCGGCTCGAGCACGCTCATCGAGGCGTAGCAGGTAATCGCGCCAAACGGCTTCAGGATAGCCGCCGAAACGGGCAGGTTCTTGCCGAAGTCGACATCCACGATGCGGTCCACGCCACCGACTTCTGCGCGTACGCGTTCGGCGACGTTCTCATTTCGATAGTTGATCACCACAGCGGCGCCGGCGCTGCGCGCGTGCGCCGCCTTCGCATCCGAGCTCACTGTCGCAACAACGGTTGCGCCTGCCCATTTTGCAAGCTGGATCGCGTAATGCGCGACCACCCCGGCGCCGCCCGTCACCAGCACCGTTTTGCCCGCTATCGGCCCGTCGGCGAACACGCAGCGATGCGCGGTCATCACCGGAATTCCAAGGCACGCGCCCTGCTCGAACGATAATTTTTCCGGCAACGGCACAGCGAGCGCGGCCGGCAGCGCAATAAACTGCGCGCTGGTACCGAATGGACGCTCCCATTGACCGTTGAATGTCCATACCCTGTCGCCGACGTGATGGGACGTAACACCGGCGCCGACGCAGTCGATCACACCTGCGCCGTCGCTGTTGGGAATCAATCTGGGCCATTTGATCGGCCGGCTTCCGGCACGTGCCTTGACGTCCGATGGATTGACTGCCGACGCATAAAGCCGTACCCGCACTTCACCCGCAGCCGGCTCGGGCGTAGGCAGCTCACCATGCTTCATTACCTCCGCCGCCGGTCCGTTTTTTTCATACCACGCTGCGTACATGCATCCATCTCCACCTATAACGCCAAATTCCCGCGCCGTTACGATGACGATGCCGGCACATGGAGTTTAATCGGAAATTTCCGGGCACAGTACGCAACTAGCGCAAGCGCGCGTATGTCTTGCCCAGCGCTGCACGCTTGGCGGCGATGCGCTTGATCAATTCAGCCCACATGCCCGCGGGCTCATCGGCAAAAATCATCTCCGCATCGGCCTGCACAACGTACCAGCCGCCGCGCAGAATCTCGCTCTGCAGTTGCCCAGGCGCCCAGCTCGAATAACCGGCATAGGCGCGAAACGCGGTCACCTCGCCGCGCTCGACTTGCTCGAGTACTGCAGGATCGCCGCTCAGGTAAACGTCAGCGAGCACGCGCAGGCTTCGCTCGGGACGCTGTTGAGTGCGCACCAGAAACAATAAACGATTGCGCGCGACAGGCCCGCCGCCGTAGATCGCGTCGAACTTTTCAGGGATCTTGGGCGCGTCCGGCACAACCTCGCTCAGCCGCGCGCCGAACGGCCGGTTCACGATCACGCCGAGCGGCCCAACGCCGACTCCGGGCTCGGTGATCAGAACTACCGCTTCCTGAAAATTGGGATCAAGCAGATCGGGCTTGGCGACAAGAAATACGCCGTTCGCGAGCGGCGGCTCCTGCGCGACCGCGCTAGGCGAGCCACCGGACAGAACCGCGATCAGCGCAGCGATCAGATATCGTCTGCGGACCGCATTCATCAGAAGCTAGCTGCTACAGGCGAACGGATCGGACGCGCCAGTCACGGCAGGAGCTGCCGGGGTTACGCCGATCGAGTCGAGCTTTACGCCGCGGCGCACCGCGGTGATTTCGGCGAGTATGGAAATTGCGATTTCAGCCGGAGTGCGGCTGCCGATTTTCAGACCGACGGGTCCGTGCAGCCGGCTGATTTCTGCCGCCGAAAGATCAAA
>DASYSI010000211.1:0-3376 GCA_036003485.1 Burkholderiales bacterium
CTCGACCCATTTGCGATCGCTGCGCACGTAGAGTTGAAACAATAACGGCTCGCTCACCGCCGCCGCAACGTCTTCGAAGCCTGGCTTGGCGGCAGTGCTGATGAAAGCGGTGGTTCCGCGCGCGATCGCACCTCGCGCAACGGCGATTGCGCCCTGCGGATCGGCAAGCTGCAGAAAATTACCGACCGGCGCGATGAATACCGGCAGCGCGAGCTTCTGGCCGAGCAGCGTCGTCGTGATGTCGACCTCGGCGACGTTGACCAGCACCCGCTGACGCAGCGCCAGGCTGTCGAGCGCAAGCCGGTTGCGGCGCAATGTGGTCTCGGAATCCGAGCCACCGCACAAAGTGTCCCACAACGATTGCGACAGATTACGCCGCGCCGCCATCGCAATTTCCTGCAGCGTCAAAAAATCCCCGACCTGCGAATCGCGCGCGGGCGTCCGGTCGAGATTCTGGATGGGTTCTCTACCTCGCGCACCCTGCGTCGAAGATTTTTTCGTTTTTGGCATTATTAGATTTCCTATCCCTTTGCGCTATCAACTGCGGCAACGATTTAGATTCCTCAGTGAATACGAATACGATCTTTCAACATGAGCGCCGCCAGATCGATACATGCGACGTGGTCGGACACCGAACATCCGACATAGGCGTCGTCAGCGCTGAAAACCGTATGTGACGATCCCTGTCCGACTTCAATGCGCGCAAGCTCGCGCTGCGTTCCTGCATCGAATATGCGGACCCATTCCGATGCGAATCCAGTCGCGACTGCATAGCGGCCATCGGGAGATATATCAAGGCCGTGAGGATAAGCGTCGGTCGCGAGGAGTGCGACTCGCGCAAGCGTGGCCGCGTCAAACACTGCGAGCGTATCGTCGAAAAAATTGGCCACGTACACCCAGCGGCCGTCGGGCGTGACTTCGATCGCATGCGCCCAGCGACCGCTGCGCGCATGCGCGATAGATGTGCCGTCAGCGCTCATGCACGCCACCGTGCCGTCCCAGCTGTTCGCCGCATAAATGCGTGTGCCATCGGGATGCAGCGCCAGATGCGACGGACCGTCGCCGGCTTCATAGCGGCCAGCAATGCTGCCGTCGGCGAGCGTCACTTTGACGATTACGCTCTCGCCCGCGCACGGAACGAAAACAGCTTCCCCGTCCGCGCTCAGCAATGCATCGTGCGGGCTCGCTCCGACGGCGACTGTTTGCACGTCGTAACCATTATGCTCCGGCCGCGCGATCGTCAGTGTCCCGGTCACGGGACCCGAAACGCAGACGATGCCGCCGGCGCTCACGAGCGGCAATTGCGGACCGCCCGGCGCGGGCCAGCGCTGCTCGATCTCGAGGTCGGCGGCGCGCACCGCAATGACTTCATCGGCCAAGCTGTCGGCAATGAACAATCGACGGGCCGCGGCGTCAAGCGCGAGATGCGACGCCGCGCGCGCAACGCGTCGGCTCGCGACCACTCGCCGCGTACGCGCGTCGATCCGCGCCACGCGTTGCGCGCGTTCGCACGTCCATACCGATTCGCCATCGCTGACGACGTGGTGCACGCCGGGAATCGAGCCCTGTGCCGGCGTCAAACCGCGCGCGAACGTGAGGTGCCACGCGCCATCATCCAAACATTCAGCGCTGTGGCGCACACCGGCCTCAAGCAGCCAGACCTTGAGACCTGCGGCATACGCGTCGACACTGACCTCGAAGCGCGCACCGGGACAGAGCGCGTTATATTGCTTGATGATCGCGCGTCCCGCCTCGGCAAGCGGCATGCCGCGGCAATCGAGCGCCGCTGCACTCACGCTCATCGATGCCGCAACCGCGGATTGCGGTGAGCGTTCACGGAGCCTTGATACCGGCGGCTTTGACGACGCGCGCGTTGTCCTCGGTTTCTTTGCGCACGTATCGGCTGAATTCGGCGGGCGTCATGCTCAGCGGCTCGCTGCCGAGTTTGGCAAACTGTTCGCGCACGTCGGCAGTGGCAACAGCGCGCATCGTGTCTTTGGAGATTTTGTCAACGACCTCTGCCGGAGTGCCCGCCGGCGCCCACAAGCCGAACCAGAGCGCGAATTCGAACCCGGGTACGCCGGCTTCGGCAATCGTTGGCACGTTCGGAAGCTGGATTGCGCGTTTCGCGGTGCTGACGGCCAGCGCGCGCAGCTTACCGCCCTGAATCAGTGAAATCGCAGCGGAAATTGGCGCGAAATAAGCAGTCGTGCGTCCGCCTATGATATCGGTCA
Source organism: Burkholderiales bacterium (assembly GCA_036003485.1). Taxonomy (GTDB): domain Bacteria; phylum Pseudomonadota; class Gammaproteobacteria; order Burkholderiales; family SG8-41; genus PALSA-1004. The sequence continues at coordinate 2,235 of DASYSI010000211.1, forward strand.
CGACCTCGGGCGTTCCTTTGTAGGGAATATGCGTCACATCGATGCCCGTCATCAATTTGAATTTCTCCAGGTTGAAATGGGTGGCGGTGCCGACCCCGGCCGAACCGAAATTGATTTGTCCCGGCTTGGCTTTCGCCTCGGCGATGAGATCGGCGACCGATTTAATACTCGAAGCGGGACTGACGACCAGTATGTTGGGCTGCGCGGCAACCGGGGCAATGTCGACGAAATCCTTGTTGTCATACGGCAGCTTGGCGTAGAGAGCGGGATTGATGCTTTGCGCCGAGGAATTGAAAAGAAGCACGTAACCGTCGGGCGCGGCTTTGGCCACGGCTGCCGCGGCGATGGTACTACCGGCCCCTGGGCGATTTTCTGCCACCACCGACTGGTTCCAAAACTCAGCGAGTTTCTGGCTCAAAACGCGCGCGAGGATGTCGGTCGCGGTACCTGCGGTGAATCCGATGATCACGTGAACCGGCTTGCTCGGATAGCCCTGGGCGAAGCATTGGAAAATGCTCAGCGACAGCGCGGCGGCTGCGATGCTGATCAGGCGTTTCATTATAGGGTCCTCAGTAAAATGATTAAGAAAGCCCATCGCTTAACTGCACGTTCTCGGATTTGAGCTCGATGCCGGACGCCTTGGCCTGCAGCAGCAGCAATTGTGAAAAATCCTGGTCGTAACCGTGCCCGATCAATGTCTGCACCAGGTCGCGCGCGATCGCCGCGGTTGGCATCGGCACGCCGAATTGCCTGCCGGCTGCAAGACCAAGATCGATGTCTTTCCTCAGCAGTTCGGGCGTGAAAGTCACGTGGAAGTCGAGGTTGGAAAGCGCCGGAGTCTTGTAGCGCGTGAACATCGAACCCATGACGCTCTTGTTGAGAAAGTCGAGGAAAGCGTGGCGCTGCATGCCCGCTTTTTCCGCCAGCACGGTGATTTCGCACAGGTTCTGGATCACGACGCCGAGCATCACGTTGTGGCAGATCTTTGCAATGCGCGAGAGCTCGCCGTCGCCGACATAGCTCACACCCTGCCCGATCGCCTGCATATACGGAGCCACCGCGTCGAAAGCATCCTTGGGCCCCGACGCGACGACAGTGAGCTTGCCCGCATTGATCACCTTGGCGTTGCCCGAGACCGGCGC
>DASYSI010000212.1:0-10582 GCA_036003485.1 Burkholderiales bacterium
AAAACAATAATGGGTGGATTCGCATAGGGGAAGATTATATCGATGCGGGCCGCGCAGGTTTCTTATAGCGCCCGATCGGAACCAATTCGGCAACGGTTCCGCCCGGTGCGCGAAATTTGACCGGGATCACGCCGGGATCGCTGATCATTTCGCAGCCGTATTTTTTGATTTCTTCGGTCGATTTTTCCAGGTCTTCCACTTCGATCGCAAAGTGATGGATGCACGGGCCTTCGCCTGCCGCTTTTGACTCGTTCGAGTCAGTCCCTTCGTCATACTTCACCAAAGTAAAATCGATGTCCCCATCGGTGAGATGCCGCGAGAGATGGTCGCGGGTCTTGCGGGTTTCCGCTTCCCAGAAGCCGAACACCTTCTGGTAAAACTGCGTGGTTTTTTCCAGGTCGTCGACCTTGAGCGCGATATGCACGATACGATTCATAATTGTCTCCAAAGTTAGAGCGATAGCTGCAGCTAAAGCTACCTGGCAGCACACGTCATTCATGCGCGAAAGTCCTGCACAACGAAGCCGCGGGAATCTATTTACACGGCCGGCCGGGGCTTCCACAAGGCCCCCGTGATATACTACGCGAGTCATAATATGAGTTAACCTGCATTACCTGTCCTGCTCGCCTCGACTCTCCGTCGCCTGCTTCCGCTGCTCCAGTAGGGCGCAAAAACTTTTCTTCGCGTTTCAGAATTCCTGCGCGGCCGTGATATAAAAGGGCCGCGGCGTCCGATGCCGCGAGGCAGGGAATGTCAATGCGCCTTCATCGCATCACAGAGCAGTGCCGGATCGAGTCGATTCCATTGCTTGCCGCGTGCAAAGCCGGATTGGCTTCGTGCGCTTTAGTCGCGCTCGCAATACTCGGGCCGCAGGCGTCCGCGCGCTTCGATCCGAGCAAGGTGTACCGCGAGGCGCCGGCGGTGGCGGAGAAATTTCCGGATCCCGCGATCGAAATCGCAACGCCTGCGTTCGCGCCGGGCAGGCAGGACTTCACGAGCCAGGAGGAGATGCTGGCGTTCGTCGATGCGCTTGCAAAAAAGTCCGCCGATCTGCGCGTGCGAATGCTCGGCCACACGCCCGAGGGCCGCGCGCTGCCGCTGCTGATACTCGCGCGGCTGGCGCCCGCACAGGTTGATGATCTGCCGAAAAACGGCAAACCGACGGTGCTGATCATCGGACAGTTGCACGGCGATGAGCCCGCCGGAGGTGAAGCGGCGCTCGCGCTCGCCGCGCAGCTCGCGGGCGGCGATCTAGCCCAACTGCTCGAGCGCGTCAACGTGCTGATCGTGCCGCGCGCGAATCCCGACGGCGCGTTTCATTTCACGCGCGGCGCCCCGCATGTCGCCGATCTGAACCGCGATCACATGATTTTGAGCACGCCCGAAGGCCAGGCGCTCGCGCGCGTGTTCGTCGAGTATCAGCCTCACGTCGTGATCGATTGTCACGAGTTCTCGGTGGCACAGCGCTGGGTCGAGAAATTCGGCGGCGTGCAGAGCCAGGACGCGATGATCCAGTACGCAACTGTTCCCAATCTCCCGCCGGCGTTGACCGAGGCAGCGGAAACGCTCTACCGGGGGCCGATGCTGAAGGCGCTCGAGCAGGCCGGCTTCTCTTCGACCTGGTACTACACGACGACTTACGACGTGAAAGACCGGCGCGTTTCGATGGGCGGCGTGTCGCCGGACACCGGGCGCAACGTTGCGGGCCTGCGCAATGCGGTGAGTTTTTTGATCGAGTCGCGCGGCGTGCAAATCGGACGCGCGCACTACAAGCGACGCGTCGCGACGCACCTGACCGCGCTGCGGTCGGTGCTCGAGATCACTGCCCGCAACGCCGGCGCGCTCCTCGCGCTCAGACGCGAGGTCGAGCGCGATGTCGCCGCGCGCGCCGGCCGCGGCGATATCGTCGTGGTGGGAAGTGCGAAGCCGGAGCAACAGGTGCTCGAATTTCTCGATCCGGTGACGGGCGAATCCAGACGTGTTGAGGTTGACTGGCAATCGGCGCTTGAGATTCAAGCAAGGCTCAAGCGCCCGCGCCCGTTCGCTTATCTGTTGCCCGCATCGGAAGCGCGCGCCGCGCAACAATTGCGCCGTCTCGGCGTCAGCGTGCTGCGAGTCGGCGCGGAGGCTGCGGTCGATGCGCAGCGCTACGTCGTTACTGTTGCCGGCGAAGCGAGGAAAGACGACGTGCGGCGCAAGGACGACGATGCCGTCGGCAATATCGTGCGGCTCACCACGACGCTTGAGCCGCACAAGCTGCGGATACGCGCGGGCGATTTTTACGTGCCGCTCGACCAGCCGCTCGCCAATCTCGCGATCGCGGCGCTCGAACCGGAACCGCAGAGCAGCTTTGCGTCCAATCGATTGCTCGCGGTGGAAGGCTCAAAGCCCGCCGTGCTTCAGCTCTATCGCCTGTCGGCTCAGATCAACGCGCCGACGGTGGCGTGGGACGGCAAATAAGATCCCAGACCACGCGGCGCAGCAGCGCAACTGCTCACAACCGTGCGCATTGCGCGCGCTACGCCGTCGCCGGTCACTCGAGTGAAATATTCCCAGCCGAAATTACAGCTTTCCACCGCGCCAGCTCCTGTGCGAGAAACTTTTCGAACTCTTCGGGCGAGCTCGCGACAACGTCGAAGCCGAGCTCGGTCATCTTCTGCCTGGTCGGCGGATCGTTGAGTGCGGCGACGAGCGCGCCGTGCAGGGCGGCTTTGACATCTTTCGGCAGACCTTTCGGTGCGGCGGCCGCCTGCCACGAAGAGACTTCGACATCCCTGACTCCGCCCTCGGCCATCGTCGGCACCTGCGGCAGCACCGGCGAGCGCTTGGCGGACGTGATGCCAAGGGCTTTGAGCTTGCCGGACTGGACGTGCACGAGGATGGCATTGATATTCTGAAATGAAGCATCGGCGTGGCCGCCGATCAGATCGATGATCGCAGGCGCGCCGCCTTTGTAGGGAACGTGCAATCCGCTGGTACCGGTGCGCTGCCAGAACAACGCTGCCGTCAGATGATCCGAAGAGCCTGCGCCCGACGAGGCGAAAGTCACCTTGCCCGGTGTTTTCTTTAAATACCCGATGAACTCGTTAAGGTTCTTTGCGGGCATCGCGGGATTCATGACCAGCACGTTCGGCGCGCGCACGGCAAGAGTCAGCAGGTCGAAGTCCTTCGCCGGATCGTACTGGAGTCCTTTCTGCAGGAAGGGATTGATGGCATAGACACCGATCGCTCCGACGAGGATGGTGTAACCATCGGGCGGTGCGCGCTTGACGAGTGTCGCGCCGATGGCACCGTTCGCGCCGGCGCGGTTATCGATGACGACCGCTTGTCCGAGCCGCTCGTTGACTTTGGGAGCCACGAAGCGTGCGACCATATCCGACGAGCCGCCGGCGGGGTAGGGCACGACTATGGTGATCGGCTTTTGCGGAAAAGTCGCTGCGTGCGCGGTGGTGAATGCCGCGACGAGCGCGAAGACCGAAAGCATTCTGTTCACGTGAGATCTCCTCTTTGTTGGATGGGCACGATGATACAGCGGTGGACGCGAGCAATGTTCTGAAGTGCTCGGAAGCCGGACGCGACGCGCGCTCACCCGGCGCGCACGAACTCGGGGCCGAGCGGGTACAGTCGCACACCGGGACGCATCCTTTGATAAGCATATTTTGTCGTATCGACGACATGGCCGCCGGGCGCGATGACGACAATGATCTTCTCCGCGAGCGGCTGGAAGTCCGCGCGGAAATGGACGGTGCTTTTGAGCGCGAGGATTTTTTGCTGTTTGGGCTCAATGCCGAGATGACGAAATGGCGCCTGATCGTGCGCCTGCATGCGCTTGCTGCTCACGACAACGCTGACGCCATCGATGCCGAGCAATACCATCGGGCCCAGATCGATGTCTCTGCCGCCTACCGACGGACCTGTCGTTCGCATGCGTCCGTCGCCGAGCTTCTGCACCCGAAACGTCGCTGAATAAGGCCGCACGCCTTCGGGACCGAACTTGCCGCCGAGCGCGATCGCGATTTCGGCGTGCTCGCCCGCAAGATGCGCAGCTGCCGCTGCTTCAGCATCAAACAAAATTCCGAGCACCGCTTTTTGCGCGCCGTTTCGAACAAGCGCTTCAAGCACGCCCGTCGTGTCGCCCGTGCCGCCCGCGCCGGGATTGTCCTGCGTGTCGGCGAGGATGACGGGACGCGTGGCATCGCGCGCAATGCGCATCGCTTCCTTGACGGCCTCGTCGGGCGCGAGCAGCGGCTGCGCAAACTCCGCTTCGCGCAAAGCGATTTCGTGCGCCATCGCATCCGCGGCCGCGTCGGCCTCAACTTGTGTGTAGGCATGCACGATCACCGATGGTCCGCAATAGAAGAGATCCGACGGAGGAAAACCCGCAAGATAAGAGACGTTGAGCACGTCGCCGCCTTCGAGCTGCGACGCTTTTTCGATGATCGCTTTGGACGGATCGATCAAAGTGCACTGCGAGTTGAGAGAAATCAGAAACGGAATCTTGCGCAGCGCACGGCCCGCCGGTTGTCCGCGCTCGAGGATGGTCGAGAGCACGCGCGCGGCGCGCGCGCCCGTTTGCACGCGGTCTACATGCGGATACGTGAGATAGCCGACGAGGCCATCGCTGAGCTGCACCATTTGCGGCGTCACATTGGCGTGATAATCGAGACTGATGACGACGGGCACGCGCGCGCCGACCGCTGCACGCACACGCCGCAGCAGTTCTCCTTCTGCGTCTTCGAAATCTTCGCTGACCGCCGCACCGTGCAGATCGAGATAAACCGCGGCAACCGGCATTTCGCGTGAAAGGCTGCCGACGATCTCGCCGGCAATGCGCTCGAACGCGTCGCGCGTCACGTAGCCGCCCGCGCCTCCGCTCGTCCACAGCAGCGGAACGTAGTCGTGTCGCGTTCCCATCGTCGCGAGAAAGCCCGACAGCGCGAAGCTCGTATTCGAGAGCCATTTGATGACGTCCTGACCGCGTACGAGCGGCGGACGGTCGCGGTGCGCCGCGAAATATTCGAAATCGGTCCGAGTCGGGACAAAACAGTTCGTCTCGTGATGAAAACCACCGACAGCGATGCGTGCCATGCATTCTCCCTAATCCGTCGCCTTGATATTCGCGGTGCGGATGATCCGATCGATCTTTGCTCCGTCCTGCTTTGCGAGCTGCAGCATCTGCTCGGGCGAATTGAACGCGGGTTCCATGCCGACATTAACGATGCGCTCGCGATAGTCAGGCGCCGAGACTGACGTCGCGATCGTCTCGGCGAACCTCGCAACGATCTCGCGCGGCGTTTTGGCGGGCACGAGGATCGCGTAGAACCCGGTGAACTCGTAGCCGGAAAGACCGCCTTCGGCAATCGTCGGGACTTCCGACAACTGGGGCACGCGAGCTGCGCCGGTGACGCCGAGCGCGCGCAGCTTACCGCTTCTGATATGCGGAATCGCGCTCGCGACGACGAGAACGCCCATCGCGAGCCGCCCGGGAATCAAGTCGAGAACCATCGGCCCTGCGCCTTTGTAAGGCACGTGGATGATATCGACCTTGGCCATCGATTTAAAGTACTCCGCTGCGAGATGCGGCGTCGCGCCGACTCCCGACGAACCATAACTAAGCTGTCCGGGCTGGGCGCGCGCGAGCGCGATCAGCTCCTTCAGCGTTTTCGCCGGCAAAGCGGGATGAACGACGAGCACGAGCTGGTAATTCGTGATCAGCGAAACCCAGGTGAAGTCGCGCCACGGATCGATCGTCACCTGAGGACGCATCGCCTTGATCGCGCCGAGTCCGGATGCCGCAAGCAACAGCGTGTAACCATCGGGCGCGGCATTCGCCACATACTCCCAGGCCACGAGTCCGCCTGCCCCGGTGCGGTAATCGACGATCACCTGCTGGCCGAGGGTGTCGCCCATTTTCTGCGCGATGATCCGGCCGAGCAAATCGTCAGTCCCGCCGGGAGGAGCTCTGATGATGAGGCGCAACGGTTTCGCCGGAAAGTTCTGCGCTGCCGCAAACGCCGGAACCAACGCGCAAACGAGCGCTGCAACGACAATTTGCGGGGCGCGTTGGCCGATGATTCGCGCCATCGCCGATAAAGCAAGCAGCACCAATGAGAAGCAGGTTTTCATACGTCCGCGCAATATTCGATTGCGCTTACCGCGGATCGAGCCCCTTCGCACGCAGAAATATCGACATTTGCTCCGCGACCTCGACGTTATTCAAGTCGGAAAACATGAAATGCGAGTTGCCATAGAGGCCCGCGTCGGGCAGCAGCAGTACGCTCGCGTTGCCGCCTTTGCTGTTGAGCGCCTGCGCGAATAGCCGCGAGGTGACTTGCTGCGCGCGCCGGCCGTCGGCGACCAGATCGGGTATCGGCGATTTCGGAATATTGTCGCCGTAGACGACCTGGATCGGAATCTTCGCGAGATTGGAGAATTCCGCCGGGGTCACGGCCGTGCCTGCGACCTGCGTACCCTTATACAGCGGAATCGGCGGCGGCATTTCGCCCTGCGGAAAAACGAAGCCCGGCTCGTACGCAACGATGCCCTTCACGTTGGGCGAGCGCGCGCCCACGAGCCAGCCGAAGAGCCCCGACTGCGAATGCGTGATCACGATCGCGGGCCCGATTTTGTCGAGCAGCGCGATCAACGCGCGCGAAATGATTTCGGGATCGTCCGACACGGTTGGGACGAGATGCTGCATGAACTGGTCGAGACCCTTCATCGGAAACTGCTGCACGGGAAACACTTCCGGATATTTCGGCCCCAGCCGCCAGCGCGACCACGCGTATTGAACGCCGGCACGATTGGTTTTGTTCGGCACCACCGCGGTTCCGTCGACTTCGCCGAACGGGCCGTTATAGCTCGGAAAGCCCGCGCGTCCGCGGCGCGGAAAATCGACGATGTAAACGGCAAAACCTCGGCGCAGGAACAGTGTCTGGTAACCTTCGCGGCCGTCGGGTGTGGTCTCCCAGACGCGACCGGTGCCGCCGCCGCCATGTACCAGCACGAGCGGATATTTGCGCGGATCGGGGGGTATCTGATACTGGACGTACATCTGGTCCGCCCAGAACGTATTGCCCTCGTTGGTGTTGCCCGTATCCTTCGCCGGATCATAAACACCCTTGCCCTGCACAATCCGCCCGCCGACAAAAAAACTGCCCTGTTGGGCAAGCGCGATCGATTTATCGTGTGGCGAATGTGCGCAACCTGTCATGACAAGACCCGGCAAAAAAATGGCAAACGCCGCGGTCGCGGCGCGCCCAAAACGTTGCAAACCCATAACTCCCCCTTGCAGTCACCCCGGTCTATCATTCGGTTCGGGGCTGACGGAAAGGTTACTGCAGATGCTCGGGCGCCGCAATTGCGAACTGTTGATCGCGCGCCGCGTTCGGCGCATGATTTTGGCGTAGCGAAGCGTAACGGTCGTGACCAAAAACGGCGCGCTTGGTTGATGCGCCTTCTCGCAAGCATGGGTAGGGTGCGGATGGCGCACCATCAACTATTTGCCGCGTGCGCGCTGCGCACCCTACGTTTGCTGCGGCGCGTTCAAGGAAGTTACGTTAGAGCGTGACGTTTCAAAAATTCATATCGGACAGGAGCGGTGACCGTGAAACACCGAGCGGCAGATATCCACGCCGGGCTGAAGCATCCAGTGATCGACGGCGACGGCCACTGGATGGAGCCGATCCCGATCTTCCTCGAGTACTTGCGCGAAGTGGGAGGCCCTGCATGTGTCGACCAGATGCGAGCGCTCTGGCGCCGCAATGAGGCGTGGTACCACGCGACCTGGCCGGAACGCCAGCACAATCGCCTGCGCCGCTTTATCTGGTGGGGCGTGACCAGCAATACGCTCGACAAGGCAACGGCGCTGCTGCCGGCCCTGCTGAACGAACGTCTGCCGGAATTAGGCATCGACTTCGCGGTGATTTATCCGAGCTTCGGGCTCACCCTCAATGCCATAGCTCAGGACGACCTGAGCCGGGCCGCGGCGCGTGCCTACAACATGATGACGGCTGAGATGTTCGCGCCGTTTGCCGCAAGATTTGCGCCGGTAGCCATCATGCCCGCGCGTACGCCGGAGGCAGCGATCGAAGAGTTGGAATACGCAGTCGGAACGCTGGGTTTCAAAGCGATCATGATGCGGGGAAACCAGGAGCGGCTGATCCCGGGTGCGGCTGAGGGAACCGATCCGCAGAAGGCCGCCTTCTATTGCGACACCATCGCGCTCGACAGCCCCTATGACTACGACCCGTTCTGGCAGCGCTGCGTCGAGCTCGGCGTGGCCGTGACCCAGCACTCGGGCAGCACCCGCTGGTCGGACCGCGCCTCCATCAGCAACTTCACCTTCAACCATGTCGGCCACTTTGCCGAATCGAACCACGCCTTTGCGCGCAGCGTTTTTCTCGGTGGTGTCGTGCGACGCTTCCCAACGCTCAATTTCGGATTCATGGAAGGCGGAGTGAGCTGGGCGTCACAGATGTGTGCCGATCTGATCGAACACTGGGAGAAGCGCCGCCGTGCCGGGCTGCAATACCCGAACGCAACCAGCGTCGCAGAGTTGCGTCAGCTTATCGGCCGGTACGGCGATCAGCGACTTAAAGCCAGCGCCGACGCGATCATGAACAGCCTCGATGCATTCCGCCCTGAGTGCAGTCTCGAAGAGCTGGGGCGGCCTGAGCATGTCGCAGACGATTTTGAGGCGGCAGGAATCAATTCAAAAGAAGATGTCCGCGCAGTCTTTTCCAGCAACTTCTACTTCGGCTGCGAGGCGGACGATCGGGCGACGATGTGGGCCTTCGATCCGCGCATGGGCGTTCGCCTTCGGCCTGTCTTCAGCTCCGACTTCACGCATTTCGACGTACCCGATTTCAGGGACGTGATTCCTGAAGCGTTTGAGATGATGGAGAAAGGCTTCGTGACGGAGCACGATTTCCGGGAATTCACGTTCGTGAATGCCGCGCGTCTGCACATGGGCAACAACCCGGACTTCTTCAAGGGCACCATCATCGAGCAAGCCGTGGCCAATGAGCTTGGTTTGAAACGTGGCCCGCCTTAGCGCATCCCGCAGCTGCCCCGGTGCGCCCTATCCGCGCTTCAATTCCTCGATCGAGGTTACCAGCTCGCCATCTTCGCGCTTCAGCGCGCGCGTCACGCTGCGCGTGTTGCCAAACGTCGGTATATAAGCGGAGTGTTTGCCTGCGCCGCCGGTGACGATCACGATCAGATCCTCCGGCTTCGCAAACATCCGCACCGCTGCATCGAGCGACGCATTCGCGTACTGATCGGCGAGCTTGCGGCGGAAACGGCGCTCTATCCCCTCCTTAGAGAAACGTCCCATCGGCATCGTCGCGTGCTCAAACAGCCATTGTTTGACATCGGCTTTACTCATGCCGTCGCCGGCGATGGTCTGCGCGTGCTCGGGGCCGAACGCGACGCACGGCTGGCCGGCGTAATAGGCGTTGTTGGAACCTGTGATGGTCATGGTGCCCGCGGTCATGGTGAGGATGCCTTCGGCGCTGATGCTTTCGTGGTCGTTGACGTTGTGCGGGCTTTCGGCCGCGATCACGGTCACGGTGCTGGCCTCCTGCGGAAACCCGCGCTCGACATGCAGCGGTTCCCATGGACTGGCAGCTTCATTTTCCGCCACGCAAAAGGTGAATTTCGCCGGCGTGCCTGCGGTCGCCATGTCACCGGTGCCGGGAATCGCCGCGCCGATGTTCACCAGCGCCAGGCGCACTGCGCGTCCGATCGCGGCGTTGGCGCGAAAAAAATTCCCCATGACGTTGTGACCGGCGTTGATGCCGACTTCGGCCGCGATCGGTCCGTTGAATATCAGCAGCGGTGTGCACGGATGCGTGGTGGCCTGCGTACCATAGAGGTTGTAGGGTTCCTCAGCCATCGCTTCGAGCGCGAGCAGCACCAGCGGAAAGTATTCCGGCTTGCAGCCCGCCATCACGGCGTTGGCCGCAACGCGTATCGGCGTCGCCGCACCGAAGCGCGGCGGAATTTTCACGACCGGCTGATCGAAATTGCGGTCGCAGTAGGCGAGCATGCGCTCGACGCGCTCGGGCGTGGGCGGAATGACGGGCAGACCGTCGCTCCAGCCTTTCGAGCAGAAAAACTCATACACCGCTTCGGGATCGTCGTCGACCTCGAGCATCGCACCGGGTGCTTTGAGCATGGTCGTAAGCGAGCTCATGATTGTTGCTCCTTCACGACCTTCAGCAGTTGCGGCACTGCGACCGCCGCGCGCGCGCGCACTTTATCCATGTTCAGCCCGCCGAGCGGATGCTGGATTTTCAAGAGCGGAAGATCGGGCACGCCGAACACTTTTGCCTGCGCCGTGCCGAGCTTCATGAACGAATCCGAACACACCACCGCAGCGATCAACCCGCGCTTGGTCAGCTGTGCCATGTCGTGGACACTCCACGACGTGCACGACCCTCAATCGGCCATGGCGCTGATGACGAGATCGGCCTCTTGCGCGAGCTCATCGAGCATCTGATCGGTAGCCGGTCGGCTCGACGTGGGCTTGCGCTTGATTACGACCGAGTCGACTTTGAATTCTTTTTTGACGCCCTCG
>DASYSI010000213.1:0-3957 GCA_036003485.1 Burkholderiales bacterium
ACTTCATCAACCAGTAATTCATGTTTTCGACCCCTAAGCGTGCGTTAGATGAGCGCTGATCCGTGCTGAACACGCAAACCGTTTCGTTTCGACCTCTGCGCTCGCCGCGTGCGGGGAAGTCATGCGCATCGTCAGTCGCAAAAAAAATGCGGCGTGTAAGCCGCATTCAGAGTTACTTACGCCACGAAATACCAGTAGGTCCCCCGCAGATGCCGTTGGGCCCGCATCTTGAACCAAAGGTTCAAGTGGTCGCTTTCCGGGCACATCAGGCGCTTCCTGTCGGACGCGCACAACAGTACCGCTATGGGCCGCAACCAGCTAACAGATATTGGTTCAAAGAGTTTAAGGCCCTGACGCGCACCGCAGGGGGATTAACCTGCAGCCGGCCCCGCCGTTGACCGGCCAAGAGTGCCTAACATAATGAAACGCGCGATGCGCTGTCACGATTTTGGCTCATAACGCGAAGCAAGACACGCGGCTTAGTCGTTCTAAGCAAGTGGCTTGCGACAAAGTCCTGGGCCAAAACTCGTGCCAGCCCGAAGGGTTGCAGCCAGAATCGGCGCTGGCCGCGTTGCCCGACTTGGCAATAGAATGACTATTGCCCGCATCGAGCGCCTTGCCATCACCGATTCTGGCTGCAACGCACACGTGTTTCATCATGTTAGGCACTCTAAAACAACTTTTCCTGATCAGCGAGTGCCTGATCAAGCGTCGTCTCGATGCCAGACATTCTACGCCTAAACTCTGATAGCTCCAAGCTGCCGAGCCGCGTCGTCAGGAATTCGTGCGAGATGTTGAGCGCGGCCATGATCGCGACGCGTTCCATGCCGGTTATTTTTCCCTGTTCCTTGATCTCCTGCATCTTGCGATTCAGATATGCAACGGCTTCGAGCAATGCTTTTTGTTCGCCGGGCTCGCACGCGACGCGGAATTCGCGCCCCATGATATTGACGTGCAGACCTTTGGCGTCGGCGTTCACGTCTGCTCTTCGGGAATATGCGAGAGCAGCGTCTCGAGGCGTGTTTTGGCGGCACCGATCTTATCCGACAACTGCTTATTTTCATTCTGCGCTGACGCGAGTTGCTGACGCAATTGCTGGTTGTCGGCGCGCAGGCGCTGGCATAGCGTGACGAACTGATTTACTTTGTCTTCGAGCGATTTGAGTTGAGCGTCCATAGCCGAACTATAGGTTCAAAAAACCTGATTAGTCAATATCTAACGCTATTTTTTGAATGTGGTTTGCTACCACGCCTGCACGCGACGTGGGCAAGTGGCCTGATTTTTGTCAACCTGCCACCGATATTGCCCCGCAACATCCGTACAAGTTTGTTATTGTTGCGCCCATGGGGCGAATGACCAGCAGCGGACTGTATTTGCGCCTGTTGCAGTACGTGAAGCCCTATTGGCGCGTGTTTGCGCTGGCGCTGGTCGGTATGGTGATCGTTGCGTTGACTGAAGTGGCGCTCCCTGCGCTGCTCAAGCCGCTGCTCGACGGAACTTTCGTGCACAAAGATCCCGTGTTGATGCGCTGGATTCCACTGGTTGTGCTCGGGCTGACGGCCGTGCGCGGCTGCGCCGAGTATGCGGCTTCGTATTGCGTCAACTGGGTCGGCAACAAGCTGGTGACTGATCTGCGCGTGGAAATGTTCGGCAAAATGCTGACGTTGCCCACGCCCTATTACGACGACCACGCGAGTGGAAACCTGATGTCCAAGCTGACGTTCGACGTCACCCAGGTAACCGCTGCGGCGACCAGCGTGCTTACCGTCATCTTCAAGGACTCCATAACGCTGGTCGGCCTGCTCGCCTATATGCTGTGGCTAAACTGGAAGCTGACGCTGCTTGCACTCGTGATGACGCCGCTTATCGTCGGCGTGGTGCGGCTGATCAGCATCCGCCTGCGCAACAGCAGCCGCGCGGTCCAGCAGGCCATGGGGGACGTAACGCAGGTCCTGCAGGAGTCGATCGAGGGCCACAAGGTGGTCAAGCTGTTCGGGGGCCAGCAATACGAGGCGGCGCGCTTTAACGAGCAGGTCAACGGCGTGCGTCGCTTCACCATGAAGCAGGTGACCGCGGCGGCGGCAAGCGTGCCCGTCGTGCAACTGCTCGCCGGTATCGCGCTCGCCGCCATCATTTATCTTGCAACCCGGCAATCGAGTGCCGACGAACTCACGGTCGGTGCGTTCGTGTCGTTTATTACCGCGATGTTGATGTTGACGGCGCCGTTAAAACGCATCACCGGCGTCAACGAACCGCTGCAACGCGGTCTGGCCGCCGCCGAAAGCGTGTTCGAGCTGATCGATCAGGCGAGCGAGCGCGACCCTGGGCAGGCGTCGATTGCGCGCGCCCGGGGCGAAATTCGTTTCGATCACGTGAGCTTTGCCTACGGCGATCGCGCAACATCCGCGCTCGATTCCATTACGCTCACGATTAATCCCGGCGAGACCGTGGCGCTGGTCGGGGTTTCGGGCAGCGGCAAGAGCACGCTCGCCAACCTGGTGCCGCGTTTTTACCGGCCGAGCGCGGGCCGAATTCTGCTCGACGGCTGCGATATCGAAACGCTCACGCTCGCGAGCCTGCGCGCGAATATCGCGCTGGTAAGCCAGGACGTCGTGCTATTTAACGATTCAGTAGCTGCCAATATCGCTTACGGCGCGATGCGTGATACGCAAGAGTCGGAAATCATCGCCGCGGCCGAGGCCGCACACGCGATGGAGTTTATCCGCCACATGCCCCAGGGGTTGCAGACGCTGGTCGGCGAGAACGGAGTCAAGCTGTCAGGTGGCCAGCGCCAACGCCTTGCCATTGCGCGCGCGCTGCTCAAGAATGCGCCGGTGCTGATACTCGACGAGGCAACTTCGGCGCTCGATTCGGAGTCGGAACGCCACGTGCAGGCGGCGCTCGAGACGCTGATTCAGGGCCGCACCACGCTCGTCATCGCGCACCGCCTGTCGACAATCGAAAAAGCGGCGCGCATTGTGGTTCTCGACAAAGGCCGCATCGCCGAAATCGGCAACCATCGCGAGTTGCTTGCCGCGCAAGGTATTTACGCGCGCTTGTATCGCATCCAGTTCGCGCCGGGCCGCGAAATCGCTCAGCCACAGTAGAGCTCAGCGTGAAAGCGGTCAGCCCGGATTCGTTTCTTTGGCGGCGAGCGCTTTCGTTTCAGCCGCGGCATTCGTGGCGGAATATCCGCTCATCCACCATAACAGGCTGCCGGGAAGGCTCGCGGCGGCCAGCGTCAGCCCGAACAGCACTGACACGGCAAACGCCGCATTCGCGGGCACTCCGATAAAACCGAAAGCGACAACCATCGCGCCTTCGCGCACGCCCCAGCCGGCAATCGAAACCGGCACCACCGTCACGAGGATCACCGGGGGCACGAGCAAGATGCAGTCACGCAGCGAAACCTCAAGCTGCATCGCGTGCGCCAGGTAGAAAACAATGATCGCAAAACCGATGAAGCTAACTATCGACAACAGTATGACCGGCAGTCCGAACTGAATGCTTGACATGGTTTTGCGCGCGAGTCCCGCCACCTCAAGCAATGCCCGCGCCAGCTGCCAGTGCGCGACCATCTGCGGCAGCCGTCTCAGTGCAAGCAAAATCCCGAACCCCGCAAGGCCGGCAAAGATCACGGTCGACAGCGCCCAGCGCGCCGCCGGATCGGCCACGATCTCGAACAGCCACGGCAGTCCGCCCGCGGTAAGCAGCAACAGCGAAACCAGGGTGAGCACACGATCGATGATTACGGTATTGGCGGCGACGCTAAAGCCGAGCCCCGCGCGGTATGCGCACCATATCCGCATGGCATCTCCGCCCACCGAAGACGGCAAGGCCTGGTTGAAAAAATGGCCGATCAATACGATTTGCAACGCGGCCTTGAATCCGAGCCGGCTGCCGTTCGCGTTAACTACCGCGAGCCAGCGCAGCGTATGCAGGAGCGAAATCGACAGC
>DASYSI010000214.1:0-9185 GCA_036003485.1 Burkholderiales bacterium
GGGGTCTTGCAATGGTGTCGCCCATTGCCATCGACCGCAGCGCTGGCGTGCGGGCGCTGAAACAAATGCTCGCGCAGGGAAAAGACCGGCTTTCCCGCGGCTTCTGGGTCATCGTATATCCGGAGGGCACGCGCACCGCGCCGGGAACGCGGGGGACCTACCAGACCGGCGGCGCCGCGATTGCGGTGCATGCCGGAGCGCCGGTGTTGCCGGTTGCGCATAACGCGGGCACGTGCTGGCGCCGCAATTCGTTTCTTAAATACCCCGGCACCATCACCGTAAGCATCGGCAAGGCGATTGCGAGTCGTGGCCAGAAAGCTGACGCTTTGACGCGCCAGGTCGAAACCTGGATTGAATCTGAAATGCAGCAGCTTAAGCGCGCCGATGCCCAGGCGTAAGTCATCACAGCTTGAGCTCGCGCTTGGCCGCACACCGGCGCAAATCTCGACCCGACAGCGATTCAGGCTCAACGAAGAGTGGGTCGAATACACGCTTAAACGCAGCCCGCGCCGCAGCAGCATTACGCTGACAATCGATGAGGAGGGCCTGCGTGTGGGCGCGCCATGGCGAGCCTCGCAACGCCGCATCGAGTCGCTGCTTGTGGCGCACGCGCGCTGGATCGCGCGCAAGCTCGCCGAATGGCGGACCCGCAGGTGCCCACCGTTCATATGGCAGGCAGACGCGCCTGTGATGGTATTGGGCAAGCCATTGATGCTCGCGCCTGATTCTGAACGCTGCTCCACTGAACGTGACGGCGACCGGCTGTACATCGCCGCTGACGGAAATAATCCGGACGGCCTGGCTCGTCATGTCATCGCGTGGCTGCGCGCGAACGCGCAAGCCTGGTTCGAGCAGCGCGCTGCCCACTTTGCACCCGTAATTGGCGTGCAGGTGACCGCTATCCGGCTTTCCAATGCTAAAACACGCTGGGGCACCTGCCACCCCGATGGGCGTATCCACCTCAACTGGAAATTGATTCAAATGCCCCCACACCTGATTGACTATGTTGTAGTACACGAGCTTGCGCATTTACGCGAACCTAATCATTCGCGGCGCTTCTGGCATTGGGTGGCGAGTGCGCTGCCCGACTACGAACAGCGGCGGCAGACCCTGCGGCGCGAGGGTCATCGTTATCTGCTTGCGCATGGATGAAAACACGGCGACGATGCTGTTGAACAGTCCCCTCTGTCAGCGGCAAGCCTCTGACACTATGCTAAGATTCAGGCGCGCATTACGCGCAAATTACTATGCGTAAAATCGTTATGCTCCTGGTGCTGGTGGCCATGCTGCCGGCATGCGGCCTGAAAGGACCGCTCTATCTGTCGCCGCCCCCCGCGGCCAAGCCGCCGGCTACGGCCGCACCCGCCCCCGCTCCCGCAGTTGTTCCCGCACTTGCTCCCAATGCGCGGTCCGACGATACGAGTACTCCGGCTGCGCCAGTTTCCAAGTGAGTTATTTCGCTTACCGCGACCGGCAGCTGTGCGCTGAGTCGGTCCCGCTCGCTCGCGTTGCGGAAACTTTTGGTACCCCTTGCTACGTTTACTCACGCGCGGCACTCGAATCGGCGTATCACGCTTATGACCAGGCGCTGGTGCGCCGCGATCACCTGATTTGTTATGCGGTCAAGGCCAACTCCAGCCTGGCCGTGATCAATGTGCTGGCGCAGCTCGGCAGTGGATTTGACATCGTATCGGGAGGGGAGCTCGAGCGCGTGGTCAGGGCCGGCGGCGACCCGCGTAAAACTGTATTTTCGGGCGTGGGAAAAAGCGCCGCCGAAATGCGCGCCGCGCTCGCCGCTGGCATCCTATGCTTCAATGTCGAATCCGAAAGTGAATTGAAGCGACTCGACCACGTCGCGGGCGAACTGGGAAAACCTGCGCCGGTCAGCCTGCGTGTCAATCCGGATGTTGACGCCGGAAGCCATCCCTACATAGCCACTGGGCTCAAAGAGAGTAAATTCGGCGTCGCTTTCGAAGACGCGCTGCCGCTGTATCGCAGCGCGGCGGCGATGGCTAATCTGCGTATCATCGGCATTGATTGCCATATCGGGGCACAGATTACTGACGTATCGCCCGTAATCGCCGCGCTGCAAAAACTGCTGCTACTCGTCGATCGTCTGGCGGCCGAGCACATCAACGTCACTCAAATCGATATCGGAGGAGGACTCGGCATACGCTATCGTGATGAGATGCCACCCTCCATCGCCGTCTTCAGTCAGGCACTGATCGCGTGTCTAGGTGACCGCAAGCAGCGACTGCTGCTCGAGCCCGGTCGCTCGTTGGTCGGCAACGCCGGAATACTGCTGGCACGCGTCGAATACTTAAAGCACGGCACGCACCGCAATTTCGCGGTGCTCGACGCTGCGATGAACGACCTGATACGCCCTGCGCTCTACGATGCATGGCACGACATCCAGCCGGTGAAGCCGCGACAAGGGCTTGCACGTCGTTACGACGTGGTCGGTCCAATTTGCGAAAGCGGCGATTTTCTAGGCCATGACCGCGAATTGAATCTGGCCGAAGACGATCTTGTTGCGATCATGTCGAGCGGCGCATACGGAATGACGATGAGTTCCAACTACAACACGCGGCCACGCGCGGCTGAAGTAATGGTAAGCGAATCTGAAATGCATCTCATACGCGAACGTGAATCGGTCGCGCAATTACTTGCACCGGAATGTTTGTTGCCATGATCAGCGAATTAAAACTGTCGAAATTTCATCGGTAGCTTGCATTCATCACATCGTTATTCATTTTTGAAACGCGATATCCGCAATAAATATCGTCATGATTTTTGCGATTGCGCGCAATAATTCCGGCAGCATAAGTGCAACATCCATGCCACAGCACTTCATTTTTTTTTACAAAAGTGTTGCATTCTTTTTTGAACGTAGCATAGAATTGGCGCACCAAGCATCGTATTCCTGCTTTGGAAACGAAACAGGCATCACATGCAGCAACGTGAAACGATGTATTGGGAGTGCAGAAACAAATGCTGTTTGCACTTGAAGTCAATCAACTACTCGTAAGGAGATGACTATGGCAGCGAAGAAAAAAGCGAAAAAGAAAACAGCTAAGAAGAAGAAGTAACGGTTGTAGCTTGAGCGGGAGCTGGGCTCCCCGGCTCCCGTTATTTACTCAATCCGCAGTAAGCGGCTGCAGCCAGCGCAGCCGGTTTCGAAACACCTCCGCAGTAAAATCCCTGCGTCAACCTTCTTCACTACCGCGTATGAGACTGTGGCAAGGTATGCTATAAGCATTTGATTCGTAAGTCATTATACCAAGGGTAACAAAGCGCTAAAAAATAGCGTCCGTCGTATCGATACACATCATTTTTTTTCATGCACGCAATCACGACGCGCCAGTAGAGCCCTTCGAGTAACGGCATCTCGCGTCAGAGATTCGAAACGCTTGTGTTGTTCTTGGCCGCGCGTATTCATAAACGTCGATCAAGCCCGAGTGAATTCAGCGACGCGATCATTGCGGACTTTCGCGGCAAAATTTTTCAAGTGCTCCGAATTAATTTCAGCGACTGAATCATCAGCATAAAACTTGCGAACCGGTCCAATCGCATAACTGTTTCGCATTAATGCCGCAATTGCCGCATATTCGAAAAACCGGCCGGGATCAGGTTTTTGGTTGAAATAACGTGCTGCACGCCAAATCATCGACAACGGCATGCGATCGCACCCAATCCGGCCGGCTGACAGGCTGCTAGGGATTCAACTGCTGATAAACCACTTTGGCGACGCGAAGCAGCTCGGTCTTGTCGATTTCGCCCGACAACGCGTAGCCAAACTTGCCATCGAGCCAGTAAAACACGCTGATCCCACGTTCCTGAGCGTAGCGGAATGCGGTTTCCTTGTTTTCGCCGGGGCCGCTACGCACATAGAGCGTCAAGCGCAGGCCGTTGCCGTCCTGAAACATGAATTGTGCCACTGGCCCGCGGTTGCCCGGCAACAGACGGCCACCCACCAGTTGATAACCGACAGAACTGAGCTGCGGCACCTTGAGGCTGGCGCCAAGGCGCTTCGACAACCATGCGACCAGATGCGCTTCCTGATCGGCGCCGACTTCCACCGGATGGCGCACTTCGGGGCTGTAGACGACGTGAGCGATCGCCGCCTGGTGTACAAACGCCATGGTGTCAACCGATGTCACCGAGCTATAAGCATGCAGATACCACCCGCCCACTCCGCCCAGCGCAAGCCACGCCGCGACCGCGACATATCGAAGTGCCGGCCTCGAGCGGCGCTGCAATGTCGACTCGCGTACGCGCGCGGGCAGCGCTTCGGCAAGCACAGGGTCGTAGAGATCGCGAAATCCCTGATTCTGCTCGCGCCAATGACGCACGCGCTGCGCATCATCGGCGTGGGATGCGAGATAGGCCTCGACTTCAGCGCGCCGCGCCTCAGGCAGCAAGCCATCGACGTAAGCGTGCAGTTCGGCTTCGGTCACGGGCAGCGTGCTCATTTCACCAGCTTCAGAGCGGCGTGCCCCGCACCATCGGCGAGCAACGCGCGCAGTCTTTCGCGAGCGCGCGATAAACGCGACATTACGGTTCCCATCGGGATCCCCAGCACGCCAGAGGTCTCCTCATAAGTCATCTGCTCGAGCGCAACCAGCAGCAGCACTTCGCGCTGTTCCTCGGGCAGGCGCAGCACGGCAGCCTGCAGATCCCGCACTTCCAGCCAGTCGCTCTGCGTCGGGCGCACTGCCATCGAAATTTCATCATCGTCGAGTCCGGCGCTGACGCCAGCGGGCTGCGAGCGCAGTTGATTGATAAAGACGTTGTGCATGATGGCAAACAACCATGCGCGCAGGTCGGTGCCCGGGCGCCACAGATGAAATTTGATCAAAGCCCTTTCGAGCGTGTCCTGGACAAGGTCGTCGGCGCGCGCGCGATCGCCCGTCAGCGCGCGCGCATAGCGGCGCAAACGGGGAATATGCTGCACAAACTCGCGTCCGCCGCCATCCACCGCTATTCTCCTCGTTCAAATCGCAGCAAATAGCCTACGCTTCGATAAACACTCTGCGGCAACATTTATTCCGGTAAACGGAATTCCCTCAGGCCCGCTCGGGGACGCGAGCCGGGTTCTTGCTGGCATAACGATCGAACATCGCCTCGTAAGCACCCTCCAGGTTCTTCACGCAACGCGGGGTATCGAAAAGCGCACAGGAATCGCGGCCCGCCTGAAGCTTATTCCGCAGGAGGCCGATTTTTTCCGGGGACTCAGCCAATTGCAGCACCAGCTGCTCGTAAGCTTCGAACGATTCCGTTACCAATTCGTGCATGCCCGCATTGATCAGCAGGCTTGCGGCTACGCGCGATGCGAATGTCTCGCCGATGCAGGTCACGAGCGGGCACCCCACCCACAACGCATCGCTCGCAGTCGTATGCGAAGTATACGGAAAAGTGTCCAAAGCCAGGTCCGCCAGCCGATAGCGCGCCAGATGTTCGGCCTGCGGCCGGCGCGGGGCGAACACCAGCCGCTCTGGACTCACCCCCTGAGCCGCCGCAGCGCGTCGAAGGTTCTCGATCGCCCACCGATTGGTGTCGAGCAGCCACAGCACGCTGTGCGGCACCGCCTGCATAATTCGCATCCACCGTTCAAACATCTCCGGAAGTATTTTGTAACTCAGATTAAAGCAACAAAATACCATTCCCCGAGCCGGCAGCTCACACTCATCTCGGCTTGGCGTGCGGGCGCTGACTTCCCGACGGCGGTCGTTGATCTGGTAGCAATCCGCAAGGCGGATTACCTTCTCGCTGTAGAAGCGCTCCAATGCATCCGGAATGATAGTGGGATCAGCAATAATGTAGTCGATGCAATCGGCTCCCATCGTGCCGGGATAACCCAGCCAATTGACCTGGATCGGAGCCGGCCTTAGCGCCATGATCTGCGGGCGCGAGCCCTGGGTATAGCCTTTGAGATCGATCAGGATGTCCACGCCGTCGTTGTATATCGCCTGCGAGGTCGCAACGTAGGACTGATCCGCGACATCGATAAAGCGATCGCACGCGGCGCGTATGCGCGCGCGAATCGCGCTGCCGTCGTCCGGTCCGAAAGCATAAGCGTAAATTTCAAAACGATTCCGGTCATGCAATTCGAACAGCTCGGCGATCAAGTACGCAGTCGCATGCCGGTGAAAGTCCCATGACAGGTATCCGACGCGCAGCTTCTCACGGCCACGGCGCGTCACCGTAAAATCAAAATTCTGGCGAGCGCGCTCGGCAGCCAGCGGCGCCAATTCCTGCTCGGCCCAGGCTTTAGCACAAGCGAGTTGTTCCTGCGGCGAAGTCGGCTGCGAAAGGATACTGAAAGGCGATATTGCGCCGCCGGGCCTGCCAATTGCGTCATGCCGCAAGCGTTCCCACAATTTCTCGATGCCATTCCAGGCGCACATATGCTGGCGCAAATGGATCAAAGCCCCCAACGCCGGAAAATAGTCGCCCTTCAATGACAATACGCGCTCATCGAGCGCGGCAGCTTCATCGAGACGGCCCTGCAGCTTCAGCGTCTCGGCGAGGTTATAGTGCGCGCCCACATGGCTCGGATCGAGCTCAATCGCTTTGCGATAACGCGCTTCGGCCGCTTCGAGATCTCCGGATTCCCGATAGGCAGTTCCAAGATCATTGCTGCAGTCCGCTTGGCTCGGATCGATCTCCAGCGCCCGCCGCAAGTGCGAAAGCCCTTCCTCGCGCCGTCCCTGCAACCACAGCAACCTGCCTAAATCGCGATGTGCGTCGACGCTGCGTGGCGCCAACTGCAGCGCCTTTTCGAATAACGCGTGCGCATCGGCAAAGAGCCCCTGCCCAGCCCGGACATTGCCAAGATTGATATAGGCGTCGGGATGCCCAGGCGCGGCGGCGCGCGCTTTTTCATAATATGCAACCGCCTGATCGCGCTGCCCTTGCGCCAGAAGTTGATTGCCAAGGTTGTTGCACGCCTGAACTTGCGTCGGATCGAATTGCAGCGCCCGGCGGAAACACGCAATGGCTTCATCCGCTTTACCCTGCTGAACATAGACGAGCCCCAGATTGTTATGCGCTTCAGCGTGGTCCGGAGCGTGCACCAAAACATTGCGGTAAGCCGTTGCCGCCTCGTCAAGCCGGCCGATGCGTTTGAACAATGTGCCTAAGTTGAAATGCGCGTCGACATGGTCGGGCCGCAATGCCAGTACTTTGCGGTAACACCCGACTGCCGCCTCCACCTGTCCCGACTCGGCCAGCGCGTTGCCGAAGTTAAGATGCACATCGGGATCATTGGGAGCGCGCTCGGCGGCGGTTTCGAACAAAGTCACCGCCTCGGATAGTCTGCCTTGGGAGCCCACTGCGAGCGCGAGCCGCATGTACAGCAATCCGTGCGCAGCGCCAAGGCTTAGGGCCTTGCGCAACGCCGCTTCGGCGAGTGCCGGGTCGCCTGCAACCAGATGTGCAAGTCCTATATTCTCGAGCGCCGCGCGCTCGTGCGGGTTCGCTTCGAGCGCCCGGCCGATAAGCGAAACCGCTTCGCGCGCATTGCCGCCCATCAGCCGCGCCATCCCCAGTAAATGCAATGCGTCCGGATTACGCGGCGACTGCCGCAAGATCTCGGCGCACAATTGCTCGGTTCCCGCGAGGTCACGCGCGTTGAAACGGCCGAATGCCTCGCGCAGCTTCTCGGCTAACATGCTGAGTTCAGGGTTGTCTGGCGCACTGTTCTGTTTTCGATATCTTACTGTCAGACCAGAAAAATTGTCGCCAGCCCGAGGAAAATGAAAAACCCGCCGCTGTCGGTGATTGCGGTGATCAACACGCTCGAACCCACCGCCGGATCGCGGCCCAGCTTCTGCATCAACAGCGGAATCGTGACACCCATTACGGCGGCGAGCAGCAGATTAAGCACCATCGCTCCGGTCATTACCAGGCCAAGCTGCCATTTATGATAAATTAAAAATGCGAACACGCCGACGACGCTGCCCCAGATCAGCCCGTTGATGAAGCTGACGCCGATTTCCTTGGCAAATAGCTTGCGCGCGCTCGCGACTTTGATCTGGCCCAACGCGAGTGCGCGCACGATCATGGTTATGGTCTGGTTGCCCGAGTTGCCGCCAATGCCGGCGATAATCGGCATCAATGCCGCAAGCGCAACCAGCTTCCCGATCGAATCTTCGAACGTGCCGATTACGCGCGATGCAATGAATGCAGTAACGAGATTTACCGCGAGCCAGGTCCAGCGGTTCTTAACGCTGCTCCATACAGAAGCGAACAGATCTTCATCCTCGCGCAACCCGCCCGCGCTCAGTATTTCGCTGCCGGTCTCTTCGCGAATAAAGTCCATTACGGCATTGACCGTGACGCGGCCCACCAGCTTGCCTTCGCTATCGACCACTGGAGCCGATACCAGATCGTAGCGCTCAAACGCCAGCGCGGCATCCTGCGCTTTCTCCTCGGGGTGCAATTTGACCGATTCAGCAACCAGGATTTCGGATACCGGAATATCAAGATCGGTCACCAGCAGACGGTTGACGGGCAGCAGCCCGCGCAGACAGTCTTCGCGGTCGACTACGAACAACTGGTCGGTGTGGTCCGGCATCTCGTCGAGCCGGCGCAGGTAGCGCGACACAACTTCGACGGTAATGTCATCGCGCACCGTGATCATGTCGAAATCCATCAGTGCACCGACCGTGTCCTCCGGATACGACATCGCCGCGCGCAACTGCTCGCGTTCCTCAACCGAGAGCGAACGGAAAACATCCTGCATCACCTCGCGCGGCAGGTCAGGCGCAAGGTCGGCGATCTCGTCGGTGTCGAGCTGCCCGGTCGCTGCGACCAGCTCGTTGTTCTCCATGTGCGCGATCAGCGTTTCGCGCACCGCGTCGGAAACCTCGAGTAGAATCTCGCCATCGCGCTCGGCTCTGACGAGGTCCCATACGATCAGCCGCTCTTCGAGCGGCAGCGTCTCGAGTATGTACGCGACGTCAGCCGGATGCAGCCCCTCCAGCTTCACCTGCAGCGCGGCAAGGTCTTGCTTGTGCAGTAGTTCTTCCACCTCCTGTGGACGCGCCGGCTCGTACTCGCGCAGCAGATTCTGCCGGTGCTTGCGCAACAGCTCGGTCACCTGCTGAAGGCTGTCATGCACGCTCGGACGGATCTCTTCGGTTTCGGCCATGATTTTTGGATCGCGAACACGGGCCACGGAC
>DASYSI010000215.1:0-4069 GCA_036003485.1 Burkholderiales bacterium
CCATAATCGAAGCGTCGCGCGCGACGATGTCCATGCGGCTGCCGCGAAACGTGAGATCGCCATCGATGTTCTCGATGCGCGGCCAGCCGCCCGCGTAATCGAGCACGCCGCCGGTTACGTGCGCCGTCACCTGAAACATTCCGCCTTTGCCTTCGGCATACGGAAAATCATAGAGATTCCCCTTGAGCCGGACTTTGATGTCGCTTGCTGTTCCTTCCAGCAACGCGGCCTCGAGCCAATTGCGTCCGCGCTCGCCCACGCGCAGCGGAATATAGCGTCCGACACTGCGCGCATTCGCGCGCGACACCGCGCCCGACAGATCAATCACGCCACGGCCTTCAGGAACCGTCAGATAGGTGCCGGATACGCTGCCGGCAACGTCGAGATTCGCGAATGAAACATTGTCGAGCTTGATTTCGTACTGTTCGCCGCTGCGCTGCCAGCTGACGCGCGCAGCGAGCGTGTCGAATGTCAGTTTGTCGCGAAATACGAGCGGCAGTTCGACCGCGGCGTGTTGGGTATTGAGCGAAAGCGTGCCGCCGCGCTCGTTGCCGTCGATGTTGCCGTTCGCGCCGGAGAAACCTGGAACACGACCGCTCGCACTCCAGCCAACGTCGACAAACTTCGCCTTGGCGGTGTACTGATTCGGCTGCGGCCAACTGCCGCTCCATTTGGCCGTCAAATCATAAACGCTGCCATGCGGCGCAAAGCGGTCGAGTCCTTTGCGCAATTCGGGTTCAAACGGCAGGTGGTCGGCAAGCTTAAAAAGCGGCTCTAAATCGAGCGCGTTGGCTTCCAGTTCACCATGCGGAGGTTTGCTCGCGGTGGCGGGATAATAACGCAGCAGGAAATCCGCCGGCTGATGCGTATGTTCGAGTGTTGTCATGCTCAACTTGGAAGTCGTGATTTCGAAACCGTCCTTGAGCTGCTTCCAGCCGATGCGCCCTTTGAGCGCGGCGAGCTCTAGATCCGGCAGATCTTTACCGAGCTGGGTCTTGACTTGCGACAATTCAACATCGGCGGTGATCTGCGCGGGCTCGCCATTTTTCAGTTCGGCCCATACCCGCAGCGCGCCCTCCCCGTGCGGAAAAGAAACCGGAAACTGCACCCACGTGCGCCACGCCGCGATATCCGTGTAGTTAAACTGCGCGAAGACCTGACCGTTCCATTGCGCGAGGTCGTTGACGGTTCTGCCCGTCAGCTCGCCCCTTACATCGAGCGGCGTGGCAATTTTCTCGGGCGGGACCGCACGCAGTCCGAACCGGTGAAGCTTGCCGTTATTCTCGAGGCGAAAATCGACGTGCTGCATCGCCAACTCATCCGCGCCGCGCATTTCGTCGAGCCACGTGATCGCCGCTTCGCGGATCACGATCTCCTGCTGGCGCAGCAGCCAGTCCGACAACCCTTCGCCGCCTGCGCTGTCGTTGAGCTCGATGCCCGCGATCGAGACTACACCGCGCTTGTCACGCCTGACGTTAAGATCGGGGTGCTCGATTTCGATCGAGTCAAAACGCGGCTCCCAGTGAATCAGCGACCACCATGACAGCGTGCTGTCGACGCGCGCGAGCTTAAGCGCGGGCTGCCCGACACTGTCGTATAGGGCAAGCTCGCCGAGTGTCAATTGCAGGTTGAACCCGCTCCAACGGCCTTCGAGCCTGCCAATCGTGATACGGTGCTTGGTGGCGGCGCTTAACTCGCGCGCGATGGTTTCGCGGTAATTCTCGATATTCGGCAGCAGCCAGAAACGTACTCCGAACACGACGAGCGCAAAGACGAATCCGCAGATCACCACCGCCCAGGTCACCATGCGGTAGACCCAGAGCGAACTCACTCCCAGCCATCTGAGGACGGGATTTGCCGGCACAATAGGCGTTAAACCAATAAAATATGAGAGTTATCAGCTAATTGTAACCCCAAGGGTATGACTGCACCTAACGCTCTCGCAAGCACAGACGCTGACACGATCGTGCGCCGCGCAACTGAGCTCTCGCGCTTCGCGCGTCGGCTGTTGGCGGTCGAGCCCGATCTGCTGTCCGCGCCGAGCGTGCGCACGCCGTTTGGCGCAGGCGAAATGCGCGCCGCGCTGGCCGCCGCAAATGGCGTCGACGAAACAACGCTTAAGCGCGTATTACGAAACCTGCGCAAGCGTGTGATGCTGCGCTTGATTGCCCGCGATCTGGGCGGACTGGCGACGCTCGACGAAGTCGTTGCTACGGTCACAACGCTCGCCGATATGGCGATTTCAACCGCTGTCGAGCATCTCGCACGCCGGCTGGCGCTGGAATTCGGGGAGCCGGTCGGGAAAGCCAGCGGACGCAAGCAGAAATTGCATGTGGTCGCCATGGGCAAGCTTGGCGGCAACGAATTGAACGTATCGTCCGACATCGACCTCGTGTTCGTTTACCCCGAAGAGGGGGAAATCCCTGGCGCGCGGCCGCTCAGCAACCACGAATACTTCGCGCGCTTCGCCCGCCGGCTGATTGCGATGCTGAACGAAATGACCGCCGACGGTTACGTGTTTCGAGTCGACGTGCGGTTGCGACCGCTCGGCACCGATGGACCGCTCGCCTGCAGCTTCGACATGCTCGAAAACTATTTCGTGACCCAGGGCCGCGCATGGGAACGCTACGCGTGGATCAAAGCGCGCGTCATCTGCGGCGACCGCGCGCGTGAACTTTCCGAAATGGTGCGGCCGTTCGTGTTCCGCCGTCATCTTGATTTCAGCGCGTTCGATTCGCTGCGTGACTTGCATCGCGAAGTGCGTCGCGAGGTCGAGCGCCGTGACATTCTCGACAATATTAAACTCGGACCCGGCGGCATCCGGGAAATTGAATTCATCGTCCAGATGTTCCAGTTGATCCGCGGCGGACGCGATGCCGCGCTGCGCGCCACGCCCACACTTACCGTACTTCCGCTGCTCGCAGTGCGCAATCTGCTTCCGCACACTGCGGTACGGGAGCTTACCGATGCTTATATATTCCTGCGCAATCTCGAACACCGGCTGCAATATCTGGACGATAAACAAACCCAGACGCTGCCCGACAATGACGACGATCAGACACTGATCGCCGCGGCGATGGGCTGCACCGACTATAAAGCCTTGCGCGCCCAACTCGATCATCATCGCGGCAAAGTCACGTACCACTTTGAAAGCATTTTCGACACCGCACAGGATGACGCTCATCCGCTGCTACTGCTATGGCACGCGGGTGACGAAGAAAAACAGCTTGTAACGCTGCGCGGCCTCGGTTTCCGCGATCCGCAGTGGACGCTGGCGCGCATTGCGGCGCTGCGCGGCAGCAGCCGGGTGCAACAAATGCCGCAGGCGAGCCAAGCGCGCATGCAGCGGCTGGTCCCGCTCATCATCGAAACCGCAGCGCGCCTGCCCAATGCGGACGCGACGCTTGGGCGCATGCTGACGCTGCTCGAGAGTATCAGCCGCCGTGAGGCGTATCTCGCGTTGCTGCTGCAGTACCCGCAGACGATCGAGCGCGGCGCGCGTCTCGCAAGCGCCAGTCCATGGGCGGCGGACTATCTCGCGCGCCATCCGATCCTGCTCGATGAACTGCTTGATACCCGCGCCCTCTATGCCGCGCCCGATTGGGCTCAGCTTCGAGCTATGCTGCGGCGCCAGCTCGATGAGGCCGCGGCAGACGACGAGCGCCAGATGGACGTATTACGCCATTTCAAGCACGCGCAGACCATGCACTTTCTCGCACAGGACCTTGCCGGCGAGCTGCCGCTGGAAAAACTGTCGGATAATCTGAGCGATCTCGCCGACCTCATATTATCGGAAGTGTTGCGCATAACATGGCAGGGTATGCGCGCCCGGCATTGCGAGCAACCGCGCTTTGCGATCATTGCGTACGGCAAATTGGGCGGCAAGGAGCTCGGCTACGCGTCCGACCTCGATTTGATTTTTCTTTATCAGGATCCTGCGCCCGAGGCTGCCGAAAATTACGCGCGCCTCGCGCAGCGCCTCAATACCTGGCTCGTAAGCCTCACTTCCGCGGGCGTGCTCTATGAAACCGATCTACGGCTGCGTCCGGACGGCGTGAGCGGCCTTTTG
>DASYSI010000216.1:0-6236 GCA_036003485.1 Burkholderiales bacterium
ACCTAGTCAGGACGATGGGCGAGGCCTATCCGGAATTGACAGCCACGCGCGAGCGCGTCGCGCAGGTGTTGAAGCAGGAGGAAGAACGCTTCGCCGAGACGCTCGAGAACGGCATGAAAATTCTGGAAGGCGCGCTCAACCGTGAGGACAAGATGCTCGAGGGCGAGACCGTATTCCAGCTTTACGATACCTACGGTTTTCCGGTCGATCTGACGGCGGATATCGCGCGCGAGCGGGGCGTGCGCATCGATTACGCCGGATTCGAAGCGGCGATGGAGCAACAGCGCGAACGCGCGCGTGCCGCCTCGAAATTTGGCACTCAAACTGCCGTCGAATACAGCGGCCGGAAAACCGAATTTCACGGCTATGACACCCTGGCGCTCGACTGCCGCATCGTCGCGATCTACAAGGAGGGCGCAGCAGTGCCGGGCATCAATCCCGGCGATGCGGCGGTGATCGTGCTCGACAGAACGCCTTTTTACGCCGAGTCCGGGGGACAGGTCGGCGACCGGGGACAGCTCGTGGCGAGCCGCGGCACTTTCAATGTCAGCGACACCCTGAAAATTCAGGCCGACGTCTTTGGCCATCACGGCGTGCTGCATACCGGCGAGCTCGCAGTCGGCGACACAGTCGAAGCGAAAGTGGACGCGGTGGCGCGCGCGCGCGCCGCCTACAACCACTCGGCGACGCATTTGATGCATGCGGCGCTGCGCAAGGTGCTGGGAGGGCATGTGCAGCAGAAGGGCTCGCTGGTCGATCCCGATCGCACACGTTTTGATTACTCGCACAACGAGCCGCTGTCCGAGCAGCAGATTCGCGAGATCGAGCAGCTCGTTAACCAGGAAATCCGGCGTAATGTTCCGGTCGAGACGCGTGTCATGAAATACGATGAGGCGATCAAAGCAGGCGCGATCGCATTGTTCGGCGAGAAATACGGTGATGAAGTGCGCGTGCTGCGCATGGGCGAGTTCTCGACGGAATTGTGCGGCGGCACTCATGTCAGGCGCACCGGAGATATCGGATTTTTCAAGATCGTATCTGAGACCGGCATAGCCGCCGGTGTGCGACGCATCGAAGCGGTGACCGCAGAGGGCGCCATACTCTGGGTGCAACAGCAGGAGGCAAACCTGCAGCAGGCGGCCGCCGTACTCAGGGCGCCCGTGCAGGAAGTCACCCAGAAAATCAGCCAGATGGTCGAGAACGTAAAGAGCCTCGAAAAGGAGCTCGCGCGCCTGAAATCAAAGCTCGCGTCATCGCAAGGCGATGATCTCGCAACACAGGCAGTCGCAGTCAAAGGCAGTGATGGAACGCTGCTAAAGGTGCTTGCTGCAACCATGGACGGCGCCGATGCCAAAGCGATGCGCGAAGCGGTCGACAAGCTCAAAGACAAGTTGAAGTCGTGCGCGATCGTGCTCGCATCCAGCGCACCCGGTAGAGTGATGTTAATTGCCGGTGTCAGCAGCGATCTCACCGCCAAGGTCAAAGCGGGTGAACTTGTCAATTTCGTCGCGCAGCAGGTCGGCGGCAAGGGCGGCGGCAGGCCTGATCTGGCACAGGCAGGCGGAACCGATCCCGCGAATTTACCGCGTGCGCTGGCCTCGGTCAGGGAATGGGTCGAGCAACGGTTTTAGTCAGGTGCCGATGCCCTTTCGAGGCGCTTGCCGTACTCGCCGCGAAGTAACAGGATCGACCACGCGCCGCGCTGCGCGCAGCGCGGCGCGATTATGCGTTAGAACGGCAACTTCGCATCCGGCTTGGCCGCGAGGATCACGCGCCGGAAGTCGGTTTGAATGCGCTTCAGCGCCGCCTTGGTGTCGGCCTCGAAGCGCAACACCACGACGGGCGTCGTATTCGACGCCCGCGCGAGGCCAAAGCCATCGGCATATTCGACGCGCAACCCATCGATCGTGATTACTTCGCGCGGGTTGTCGAATTGCGCGGTTTTCTGCAATCTGTCGATGATGGCGTAGTTTTCGCCTTCATTTAACTTGATTTGCAGCTCGGGCGTGCTGATTGCATCGGGCAGGTTATGCAGCTTGGCATCGAGATCGGGTTCGCGGCTTAAGATCTCCAGCAGCCGCGCTCCGGCGTACAGCGCATCGTCGAAGCCATACCAGCGTTCCTTGAAGAAAACGTGTCCGCTCATCTCGCCTGCAAGCAGCGCGCCGGTCTCGGCAATTTTCGCCTTGATCAAAGAGTGGCCGGTCTTCCACAGCAAAGGCCGGCCGCCGTGACGCTCGATCCAGGGCTTGAGGTGACGCGTTGATTTGACATCGTAGATCACGGTTGCGCCGGGGTTGCGCGAAAGCACATCCTGTGCGAACAGCATCAATTGCCGATCCGGATAGATGACGCTGCCATTCTTGGTGACCACGCCGAGCCGGTCGCCGTCACCATCGAATGCGAAACCGATTTCAGCGTCGGTGGATTGAAGCGTCCTGATCAGATCTTCCAAATTTTTGGGCACTGACGGATCAGGATGGTGATTGGGAAAGGTGCCGTCCACTTCGCAATAGAGCTCGGTCACTTCGCATCCCAGTCGGCGATAGAGCTCCGGCGCAAATGCGCCGGGCACGCCGTTCCCGCAGTCGACCGCGATTTTCATCGGCCGCGCAAGTTTGAGATCGGAGCAAGAAATGCGGTCGAAATAGGCGTGCACGATATCGTGCTTTGAGTAGCGGCCGGCGCCGTGCTCGAAGTCGTTTTTCTCGATGCGCGAGCGCAGCTTCTGGATTGCCTCGCCGGAGAGCGTTTCATCCCCCAGCACCATCTTCAGTCCGTTATAGTCGGGCGGGTTGTGGCTTCCGGTGACGGCGACACCGCAGTGGGTCGCGAGATGATAGGCCGCGAAGTAGACCATCGGCGTCGTCACGCGGCCGACGTCAATTACATCGATTCCGGCTTTCTGAATGCCGTTCGCAAGTGCCGCCGCGAGGGCGGGACCCGATAGCCGCCCGTCGTAGCCGACTGCAACCGCCGCCTGCTTGCGCGCGCGCGCTTCTGAACCGAGCGCATGGCCGATTTTCCCGACGATTTCTGCCGTCAGCGTCGTGCCGACGATGCCGCGGATATCGTACGCTTTGAAAATTTCCTGGGGTAGGGCGTCCATGGGCGAGAGAGACGTCGTCAAATCGATGCATTATCGCATTTTCCCGCGGTTCGTTTGGACTAAGCCGCCGGCAAAACGCCGCCTACGTTTGGCGCGTCATTTTGGATGCGGTCAGCGCAAAAAATTTTGGTGCATCCGAATTGAGCGCGGCTCACGTATCAGCGTTCAGGGCGGTACGCCCTGTTCCCATTAACTTATTTTTGAGGAGATGCCCCATGCGAGTAAATCGATTAGCGGTACCAATGCTGTGGATGATGCTGAGCGTTCTGCTCAGCGCGTGTTCGAGCACCATGACCCAGCCCGGGGCAAGCCTCTATGATCGCCTTGGCGGCAGGACCGCGATTGCCGCGGTAGTCGACGATTTCGTCGGCAATGTCGCGGCGGACAAACGCATTAACGGCTATTTTGCCAACGCCAATATTCCGCGGCTCAAGCAACTGCTCGTTGAACAGATCTGCGCCGGCACGGGTGGACCCTGTCAATATACCGGCCGCGATATGAAAACGACGCATGCCGGAATGGGCATCGACGACGCCGCGTTCAACGCGCTGGTCGAGGATCTGGTGAAGACGCTCGACAAGTTCAAGGTTCCGGCACGAGAAAAGAACGAGCTACTCGGCATTCTTGGCCCGATGAAGAGCGACATCGTAACGCGCGGCGGCCGTTACTGATGCGGCTAGGGCTATTCCTCGTTATGCCCGCGGTTCGCGGCGGCGGCCGCGGGCGTTGCGAAAAATCGCAAGATCGTTGCCGGCAACCAGCTGGAGCTCCCGGGGAACGCGCCGCCGACAAACCCGACATGCCCGCCTTCGTCCGGCTGCTCGAGCGTGACTGTGTTCGACACCTCATGTGCGCGAGGCAGCGCGGACGCGGGAAGAAACGGATCGTTTTTCGCGTTGATGACGAGCGTGGGCACGCAGATGTTTATCAATCCCGGCTTGCTGCTGCCACGCGTCCAGTAATCATCGGTATCGCGGTAGCCGTGCAGCGGCGCGGTCACCGCGTTGTCAAATGCACGCAATGTGCGCGACTCGAGCATCAACGCGTGGTCGCACAGATCCGGGAAAAGCTCGAGCTTGGCGCGCGTCTTGCGTTTCACGCTGGAAAGAAAATTTTGCGTGTAGAGAATGAGATTGAAACCGGCGTCGAGTGCGTTGCCTGCCGCCATTAGATCGACCGGCGCCGATATTGCCGCGGCCCCGTCAACCACTTTGCACGCTGCCGCGCGCTCTTCGCCCAGCCATTTCAACAGCGCGTTTCCGCCGAGCGACACCCCCACCGCAAAGAGCGGCGCAGAGCCGTTCGCGTCTCGCAGGCGTCGCAATATCCAGTCGATCTCGGCGCTGTCACCCGAGTGATAAGCACGCCGCAGGCGGTTGATTTCGCCGCTGCAGCCGCGAAAATGGACTACCACGCCGCGCCAGCCGATGTCGCGTGCCGCTGCCATCAGCGCCGCCGCGTAATGGCTGGTCGATCCGCCTTCGAGGCCATGAAACAACACCACCAGCGGAGTCTCGACTGTTCGGTGGTCTTTGTCGCCGCCCTGTTTCGCTGCCGCGGCCTGATCGGGCTCGAGCCAGTCGAGGTCGATGAAATCATCGTCGGGCGTATCCCAACGTTCGCGCCAATAGGCAACCCGCGGCCGCGGCATTAACAGCGGCGGGTATAACGTCTGTAGATGTCCGCCCGGCAGCCATGCCGGCGCCCGGTAAGCGAACGTCGATTTAGTGTCCATGTGTCGGCAAGCGCTTTAGTCGAAACCGTACAGTTGTGCGGGATTCGCAACGAGTATGCGCTTGAGCGTTGCTGCGTCGGGCACCCAGTCGCATAGCAGATCGAGCAGGTCGCCGTCATTGGGCATGAAGCCGTCCCTGATCGGGTGTGGCCAGTTGCTGCCCCACACGACGCGGTCGGCACGCGCGGCAATCAATGCCTGCACCAGCGGTTTCAGGTCCTTGGCATAACGGCGGCTGCACAGCGAATTCCTTTCTGTCTGGCCATCAAACAAAATCGCGAACCGGCGGGGACACCGTGCGCGCCAAGGCAAGCAAGTCGGAACGCGGAGGGATAATCGATGACGACCGCAATTCCCCGGGGCAGACGAAGAACCGCGTAGAACCGCAAAAGAACAAACGCCGTTTTTGCGTTCGCGCCCTTTGGCGTGCCTGGCGCTGAAGCTTTTCGGCCTTAATCTCGGTAAGACGGATCGCTCCGGTCGAGTTTGCGCAATAACGACGGCCATTCGAGCATGCCCCAACGGCGTCGCGTGCTGGGATTCATTTGATGCCGGGTATAGTCGACCACTTCCTGCGGCGGCAGCTGGATCTCGGTATTGCAGGAAAGCGTCATCACCTGCAGCTGGCACGCGCGTTCCAGCCTGAACATGTTGTTGAAGCACTCGGGAATACTGGGGCCGACGGTGAGCAGCCCGTGATTGCGCAACACCATGGCTTCGCGGTCGCCCAGCGTCTTCACCAGCCGTTCGCGCTCGTCGAGCCTCAGCGCAACGCCTTCATAGTCATGGTATGCGATGTCGGTGAAGCGCATCGAGCTTTGCGCGATCGGAAGGATTCCGGACTTCATTGCCGAAACAGCCATGCCGGCCAGCGTATGGGTGTGGATGATGCAGTCCACTTCATGGCGTGCCGCATGAACTGCGCTGTGGATCACATATCCGGCCTGGTTAATGCCGTACTCGGTCGCGTTGAACAGAATGTTGCCGTCGACATCGATCTTGATCATGCTCGAGGCGGTCATTTCCTCGTACAGCATGCCGTACGGATTGATGAGGAACTGGTCGTGCGTGCCCGGCACGCGCGCCGAAATGTGATTGGCAATCATCTCGACCATGCCGAACTCGGCCATCAAGCGGTAGCACGCCGCAAGGTTGACGCGCGTATCCCATTCTTCTGTGCTGACCTGGTCGCGCACCGACTGCTTCTTTTTGAGCTGGGATAAGGATTGGGGCATCTCTTTTCTCCTGGATCAACACGAGAGCGTCAAAGACTAACAGGCTCGCGGCGGATTGGCGAGCCTGGCAGGCTGATGCAGAACCCCATGGGGCCGCGGCGCTGCTTGGCGGGGCGAGATGCGCGACGCGAGCCGCAGACGAATAGCCGGACTATTC
>DASYSI010000217.1:0-3867 GCA_036003485.1 Burkholderiales bacterium
CGAGTGCACGATTGCGTGCCCAATTTGCGACAGGAAGTTCTTGCGCGTGACTTCTGCGATCCACGGCCCGAGATCGACGTCGACTCCCTGCGGTTGAACGACGGTGTAGTGATCGGGCTTGAAGTTCTGGGCACTGCTCACGATTCGAATGTCAAGCACGTTCTTGTCGGTGTCACCTGCCTCGGTTCCAAGTGTGCTCACCACGCCGCGCACGTACATGTTCTTCTCGTTGGCGCGCTGGCCTGCGAGCGTGTGCAGCCCATTTTTGCCGGGCGTGAACATGAGAAACAGAATCGAATCTTTCGCCCCGGCGATGAGACCGCGCAGCGCATCCATGTCGCGGCCGTCGGATGTGCGAGTAAACCAGATCTCGAGTTTGGCTCCCCCGATGGCGAACGCGTGGGATTTGTCGTTCGAGGCGACGAGCGTCGCCGGGAAACCCGCGGGATCGAGCTTCGGCGGAGACGCGTCTCTGAGCTGGTCCCACTGCTGGCGATAAAGCTTGGCAACGGCTTTATTGTCGATCAGCATGCCGTTGTTCACTTGCGTGCACAATCCGGTAGTGCTCCAGTTCGTGCTCCCCGTCCAAACCGCGCGCGGGCCAGCCGCATTTGACAGGACCACAAATTTATTGTGGCCGAGCCCCTTGGACTTGAGCATTCGATTGATCGTGAGAATTCCCGCATCGTTCAGGTGTTTGCGCGCCGCTGCATTACCATCGACGGGGTCCGATCCAT
The DNA here is from genome assembly GCA_036003485.1 of Burkholderiales bacterium. Lineage (GTDB taxonomy): Bacteria > Pseudomonadota > Gammaproteobacteria > Burkholderiales > SG8-41 > PALSA-1004. The sequence continues at coordinate 738 of DASYSI010000217.1, forward strand.
TGGCGAGTATGAGATGCAGGTGCGTCCCAAGCGCGATCATGGCGTCTTCAAGCTTCTCGTCGCCAAGTTCGTACAATGCGGCATACAGCTCGGCCTTGGTGTCCTGTCCGCCTTGCAGGATTTCGGTGATTTTGGCGCCGAGATCCCCTTCGAGAAACGCACGGAATTTCGGGTCGACATTGTTCTTGAGAGCGGCTTTGAACTTCGCAGGTGTGAGTTTTTTTTGCTTCAGGTAGCGTGCAACAAATTGCGAAAGCACGAGGCCGCGATTAAAGAAGCACGAGAAGCCGCCGCCGGCGTCGCCCGAGAGCTTTGCCCACGGTGTCCAGTTGCTCACGGCGCCTTTCTTGTAGGGACGGCCGCTGCCCGTGTCGATCATCGCGGTCACGCGGTAGCGTACTTCGTTACCAACGTCGGCTGCATGGTCGGTCCAGTTGAAGCGCTGAAACGGCCACTCGCTTGACGGCCTGTGATCGCCGGACTTGGGTTTGTCTTTGGAGAAACCGACGCGGTTTTCGACGGGTTCCACTTTCGTCCCCGTGCCGGCCCTGCGGCTCCGCTCCAGCAGGAATCCACGGCACCCAGGAATGAAATCGCTCGGCGCCCATGCGACGAATGCGTCATCGCTGTTGGTGTAAACGGCAATCTTGATGCTGACGGTCATGGGTTTTCTCCTCACGAATGAGTTTGAGCTGCGCGTTTTGAGAGGGTCACCCCGCGGCAATTGCGGCCACCCCGAATCCGCGCAATTTTCAAGGATACCTCGATTCGGAACAGGCCAGAACGCGAGCTCACCGCATTTGCGCGAGTCAAGCGCATCGGCGATCACCAAGGCACCAGCAATTGCATGTTAGATCGCCATTGCGGCTTTGGGTTACACTTCGGCGGCGACGTGGAGTTCGCGAGCTTGTTTCTATTGCCGCCGGCGCACACGCGGATATTTGAATCCACAATTTTTACGACGCATAAATCAAGCCGATATTCACGTTGCCAATGACAGAAAAAAAACTCAAGTTACTCAGCGCAGGCGCGGTCAAGGGTGGGGTGGCGCAACTCGCGGCGCAGTTCGAACAGGCAACGCAGTGCGGTGTTGCAATCGATTTCGCGCCCGCTCCCGAGCTGCGCGAACGCATCGCCGCGGGCGAGGCGGCGGACGCGGTGATCCTGCCGCAGTCAATGATGGATGAGCTGGCAAGCCAGGGCAAAGTTGCCGCCGACAGCCGCGCATTCCTGGGGCGTTCGCGCATGGGCATCGCGGTGCATGCCACGGCACCGCAGCACGATCTGGCCGACACGGCGGCGTTCAAGCATTTGGTGCTGGGGGCAAGCGCGGTCGTGTACAACAACGCATCCAGCGGCATTTATGCCGTAAAGCTGATGGACAAATTGGGACTCGCCCCGATAATCGGCTCCAAGATTGTTGTCGTAAAAAGCGGGGCCGCGGTCATGGAATATGTCGCTGCGCATCCGCCGGCGGCAGTCGGGCTCGCGCAGATCTCCGAAATCATGGTGCTGATCGCGAAAGGCTGCCCGGTGCGGCTCGCGGCACCGCTGCCCGACGAAATCCAGAACTCGACAACGTATTTTGCTGCGGTGATGGCGGACGCTGCTGCTCAGATGGCGGGCTCGCTGGTCCGTTTTCTCACCACGCCCGCGGCGAAATCCGCATTTGCAGCGACGGGGATCGACTGATTATCGTGCGGTACCCAGCGCATCAGGCGTTGTATCGTGATACATCTAAAATGGGAAGGAGCATGCAAATGAAAAGCGTAATCGCCGCGATGCTTGCAATGGGAATTTCGGCAATGGCCCTCGCGGCCGAAATCAAGGTTTTGAGCGCGGGTGCGGTCGAGCCCGGCCTGCACGCATTTGCCCAGATCGTGAAGCGCGAAACCGGCCACGATCTCAAGATCCAGTTCAATACCGCGCCGCAGATCGCCAAGCGACTTGCCGCAGGCGAGGTTTATGACATCCTGATCTCCCCGCCCGCGGCGATCGAACAGGCCGTCAAGGACGGCAAAGTCGTCGCCGACAGCCGTGTGCCAGTCGGCCGCGTGGGTGGCGGCATCATCGTGCGCACTGCGGCCGCCGCGCCCAATGTCGCGAGCGTCGACGCATTCAAGCGCGCGCTGCTCGACGCCGACTCGGTGGTCTATAACACGGCATCGACTGGCCTGTACCTCGACAGGCTGTTCGCCAACATGGGCATACTCGAGCAAATCAAGCCGAAAAGCACGCGCTACGCCGACGGCGCCTCGGTAATGGACCACATCATCAAAGGCAAAGGCAACGAGATCGGTTTCGGTGCGATCACCGAAATCAAGATGTATGAGAGCAAAGGTCTGAAACTCGTCGGTCCGCTGCCGGCCGAAGTTCAGAACTACACGAGCTACGAAGCCGCGCTGATGAGCGGCGCGACAGCAGCCGATGCGGCGAAAGCGGTGCTGCGCCAGCTCGCGACTCCGGCGGGCAAAGCCGCTTTTGTTTCCGCCGGAGTCGAGTAAGGCGTCATGCATCTGGTCATACGCTCAATTGGCACGCTCCTCGTTTTATGCTCCGTTTCGAACATGGGAATGGCGGACGAAATTAAAGTTCTCGCGGGCGGCGCGGTGCAGGCGGGGCTCATTGCGGCTGCTCCGGTATTCCGCAGCGAATCCCGCCATGAGATCAACGCGGGATACGCGATCGGTTCAGAGCTGCTCAGGCGTGTCGCGAGCGGCGAGGTTCTCGACATCGTCATTGCGCCGCCGGCGGTGGTTCGCGAGCTGACGCAGACCGGAAAAGTCGCGGCGGACGGCCAGGTCGATGTCGGTCGCGTAGGCGCCGGCGTGGTCGCGCGCAACGGCGCGCCATTACCCGACATCTCGAGCGCGGACGCGCTCAAACGCTCTCTGCTTGCCGCAGATTCCGTGATCTACAACCGCGCCTCGAGCGGAGTCTACATCGACACCATGCTGAAGAAGCTCGGGGTTTACGAAAAAATCGAATCGAAAATCACGCGCTACGACGACGGTGTCGCCGTAATGCACCATCTGATGAAAGGAAAAGGCAGGGAATTCGGCTTTGGTGGCATGACCGACATCCTGCTCTACCGCGATCAAGGATTGCAGCTCGTCGGCCCGCTGCCGGA
>DASYSI010000218.1:0-15087 GCA_036003485.1 Burkholderiales bacterium
GGCCGCGAGTCCCCAGCCGATGCCGCCGCTGCCGTTGATCAGGTAGTCGCCGGCGGAAAGCCGCATCCACTGCCGCACGTCGGAAGTCGAGAGGCCCGATTCGTCGATCCAGATCGCAGCGGGAAACGCATTCAATAAAGCGTGCACCGCGCGCGATGGGTGAAAGACTTTGGCCTGTTGCGGCGGCAACGCGGCCTGGGGGCGCTGCGGCTTGATCGTGGGACGCTTGCGTGAGAGCGCGCGCGTAATGTCGAGAAGCGCCGCGCGCGTATCGGCGATCGCCGCGAGCGTGAACTCGCCGTCAACGGCACGCACGCCCGCATGATTGCCGATCGACAGTTTCGTCTGCGGCAGTCGTGCTTCGCTGTAGAGCGTCGTGCGCATGCCGGTGCCGCCGATGAAGAAAAGCAGGTCATGCGGCGCGAGGCGCTCGGAGATCTGCTTGAAGCTTGGCGGCAGATAGCCGGCGTAACTTGGCGACGTGCTCGAGATTGGCAATACCGCGGTGTAGGGCGCAATGGAGATCGGCGCGGCGAGAGCGCGCGCGAGTTTTTCGAGCGCACCGCTCGCGTTGTTCCAATGCACATCCTCGGCGGCGATGAACGCCGGACGTTTCGCTTGCGTCAGCATGCGCGTATAGCGCTGCGCCTCGGTTGCAGTGAGCGACGCCAGCGCGGGCGCCCGCACTCGTTCCGGCGCGGCATCGATCTCCTGCTCGAGCAGATCAGGCGGGCAGATCAATGCGACCGGCGCGTAGGGCGGAGTCAGTGCGGCGCGCAGTGCCTGACTTATGTTGAATGCCGCATCGAAGCGCGTGTTAAGGCCGAACACGATTTTACACACCGAGCCCGCCATTTTCTCGAGCGGGCCCCACAGAATCGGTTGTGTATGCAGCAAGCGCCGGTCCTGGCCGCCGATCAGCACCAGCAGCGGAGTCTGTGCGATGCCGGCGGTATAAAGACCGCCCATGCCGTTGCCGAGCCCGGGCGCGACGTGGAGATTCACGACACCCAGCGCGCGCGTCGCGCGCGCATAGCCGTCGGCCATCGGCACCGCGGAGACCTCGGAGAGCGCGACGACGTACTTGAGCTTGCGCCGCCGCTCGCACATCCGCACGAGCGGAATCTCAGTGGTGCCTGGATTGCCGAAAATATGGCGCACGCCGTTCGTTTCGAGCGTGCGCAGTAGGAGTTCCGCTATTTTCATTCAGCCTTGAGGCCGGCGGCCTTGACGACTTTGCCCCATTTCTCGATTTCAGCGCGGAAGAATTTTTCGAACGGGTCCGGTGCGCTGCCGACGGCGGTCAAGCCGAGCGCAGCATAACGCTCGCGAATCTCGGGCGCGCCCAGCGCCTTGACGATCTCGGCATTGAGACGCTGCACAATTTCGCGCGGCGTCGCAGCGGGCGCGAAGATTCCATACCAAAGAATCACTTCATAGCCTGGCACGCCGGCTTCGTTCATCGTCGGCACCTCGGGCAGGGCGGGGCTGCGCTGCAGGCTCGTGACTGCGAGCGCGCGCACTCGTCCGCTTTTCACGAACGGCATGATCGAAGGCAGCCCGCCGAACCACATGTCGACCTGGCCGCTCGCCACGTCGGTCGCCGCCTGCGGGCCGCCTTTGTACGGCACGTGGACCATCTTGATGCCGGTCATGTACTTGAAGAGCTCGCCGGCGATGTGGTCCGACACGCCGACTCCCGAAGAGGCAAAGCTCAGCAGGCCGGGTTTGGCTTTCGCGAGCGCGATCAGCTCCTTGATGTTCTTCGCGGGCAGCGACGGGTGCACGCCCAGCAGGTGCGGCATCGCCGACACCTGCGACACCGGCGCGAGATCGCGCAGCGCGTCGTAGTTGAGCCTGGCATAGAGTGTGTGGCTGACCGCGAGCGCGTTATTCACGATCAGGATCGTGTAGCCATCAGGCGGCGATTTTGCGACGATCTCGGCGGCGATGTTGGCGCCGGCGCCCGGCCGGTTGTCGACCACCACCTGCTGGCCGACGCTCTCACCCACGCGCTGCCCAATCGCGCGCGCGACAATGTCGATACTCGCGCCCGCTGTGAAGCCAACCACCAGCCGCACCGGTTTCGCCGGATACTGCTGCGCCCAAGCCAAGCACGGGCACGACAGCGAAAGAATCGCGAGCGCCGCATGAATCGATTGCAGGGGTCGCTTCGTGTAATTGCCCGCGCCAGTTGCAAATCTCATTCGCAGTTCATCGCATGATGAATGGATTCGGCACTTCTTTTGCGGTCGAGATCCACACGCTCTTGGTTTGCAGGTATTCCTTGATCATCTCCTGCCCGCTTTCGCGGCCGAGGCCGCTGCGCTTATAGCCGCCGAACGGCGACAGGTAGCTCACCGCACGGTAGGTATTGATCCAAACCGTTCCGGCCTGCAGCTTTTCCGCCATCAGAAACGCGCGCCGCATGCTCTGGGTCCACACGCCGGCGGCAAGCCCATAGACCACGTCGTTGCCGATTGCTATCGCTTCGTCTTCGTCCTTGAACGGAATCACCGACAACACCGGGCCGAACACTTCTTCCTGCGCGATGCGCATGCTGTTCTTAACACCGGTGAAGATCGTGGGCTCGACGAACCAGCCACTGCCGCATTCGGGGAGCGTTGCTTTGCCGCCACCCAGGACGGTTTGCACGCCTTCTGACTTTGCAATGTCGATATAGCTGAGCACTTTGTTGTACTGCGGAAGGTTGGTGACCGGGCCCACCTGCGTGCCAAGGTTCATCGGATCACCCATTTTGGCGGTCTTCGCGAAGGCGACGAGTCTTTCGACGAATTGATCGTGGATCGACTGCTGCACCAGCAGGCGCGAGCCCGCGATGCACGTCTGGCCGCTCGCGGCGAATATGCCCGAGATCGCGCCTTTAACCGCATTGTCGATTTCGGCGTCGTCGAACACGATGTTGGGCGACTTGCCGCCCAATTCCATGCTAACGCGCTTCAATCCGCGCGCCGCGGCTTCATAGATTTTCTGACCGGTCGCATCGGATCCCGTGAAAGCGATTTTCGCGACGAGCGGATGCGCAACCAGCGGCGTTCCGGCTTCGGGCCCGAAACCGGTGACGACGTTGACCACTCCCGGCGGGAACCTCGCGTGCTCGACCAACTTCATGAATTCGAGCAGCGACGCCGAAGTGAACTCGGACGGCTTGAGCACGATGGTATTGCCGGCGGCGAGCGCGGGGGCGAGCTTCCACGCGGTCAGCAACAGCGGCGAGTTCCACGGAATGATTGCGCCGATCACGCCGAGCGGCTCGTGACGCGTGTAGTTGAAGGTGTCGGGCTTGTCAATCGGGATCACCGCGCCCTCGATTTTGTCAGCGAGCCCGCCGTAGTAGTAATACCACTGCGCCATGTACGCGGTCTGCGCGCTCATCTCGGCAAAGAGCTTGCCGTTGTCGCGGACTTCGATCTCGGCGAGGAACTTCGATTTCTCGGCGATCAGGTCGCCGAGTTTTCTCAGGAGCGCGCCGCGCTTCGACGGTGTGAAGCTGGGCCATTCACCCGCGGTGAACGCTTTACGCGCCGCGCGCACCGCGCGCTCGACGTCTTCTGCGTTGCCGCGAGGAATCAACGCCCACGGCTTGCCGGTGTAAGGATTGTGGCTCTCGAACTGCTGGCCCGAAGCGGAATCGACCCACTGGCCGTCGATATACATCTGGTACGTAACGAGCGTTTCTGTCGTGGTATCCATGTTCAGCGGCCTTACAATTGTCCGATTGTGGATGTATTTCTCTCGCCCCGTGTGAACGGGGAGAGGGAAGAAATTACCGACTTGGATTGGCGCGACCTCGATTTTACGGTAAGTTACGTTCACGCGACTCATTTCCGGGGCATCACACGGCGTGATCCCGCTTTCCCGTCCATTTCCCTCTTATGAATGACATCTCACACCAGCGCGACGAGCATGCGGAACTGCGTGATGCGGTGCGCGCTTTGTGCAATACCTTTCCGGGCGAATACTGGCGCAAGGTCGACGCGGAGCGCGGCTATCCGGAGGCTTTCGTCAGCGCGCTGACCGACGCCGGCTGGCTGGCGGCGCTGATTCCCGAGGAATACGGCGGCTCCGGGCTCACGCTGGTCGAGGCCTCCGTGATTATGGAAGAGATCAACCGCTCGGGCGGCAACTCGGGCGCGTGTCACGGCCAGATGTACAACATGAATACGCTGCTGCGCCATGGCTCCGAAGCGCAGAAGCGCGAGTACCTGCCGAAGATCGCGCGCGGTGAGTTGCGCCTGCAATCGATGGCGGTGACCGAGCCCGGCGCCGGTACCGACACGACCAAGATCAAGACCGTCGCGGTCAGAAAAGGCGATCGCTACGTCGTGAACGGCCAGAAAGTTTGGACTTCGCGCCTGCAGCACTCGGAGCTCATGATCCTGCTCGCGCGCACCACGCAGCCGGACCAGGTCAAAAAGAAATCGGAGGGCATGTCGATTTTTCTCGTCGATCTGCGCGAGGCGACCGGCAAAGGTCTCACCGTGCGTCCTATCCGCAACATGGTCAACCACGAGACCAACGAAGTCTTCATCGATAATCTCGAGATTCCCGCCGCAAACCTGATCGGCGAGGAGGGCAAGGGTTTCAAGTACATCCTCGACGGTCTGAACGCCGAGCGCATCCTGATCGCCGCCGAGTGCATCGGCGACGGCTACTGGTTTATCGAGAAGGCAACTCAGTACGCGAGGCAGCGCATCGTGTTCGACCGCCCGATCGGCAAGAACCAGGGCATACAGTTTCCGCTTGCGCGCGCGTACGTCAACGTCGAAGCGGCGAACCTGATGCGCTTCAAGGCGGCGGCGATGTTCGGCGCGCACAAGCCGTGCGGTGCGGAAGCGAATATGGCCAAGCTGCTCGCGGCCGACGCGTCGTGGGAAGCCGCCAACGTCTGCCTGCAAACCCATGGCGGTTTCGGTTTCGCGGCCGAATACGATGTCGAGCGCAAGTTCCGCGAGACGCGGTTGTATCAGGTCGCGCCGATCTCGACCAACCTGATCCTGTCGTATATCGGAGAGCACGTGCTCGGCATGCCAAGGTCCTTTTAAAGCTTTGCCGCGAAGGACGCAAAGGACGCTAAGGAAGAATGTTTTTAAATAACTATGAAAGCGCACCGCATACATTGCAGGTTGTTCTTTGCGGAAGTGTTTTGCCGCTGCATCTAATTCTTATTTTGTTGTTTCCTTGGCGTCCTTTGCGGCAAAGCTGTAAATGAAAAGACCTTTAGACGGCATTACGGTAGTCGCGCTCGAGCAGGCGGTCGCGGCGCCTTTCGCTACCCGCCAGCTTGCCGATTTGGGCGCGCGCGTAATCAAAATCGAGCGTCCAAAGGTCGGTGATTTCGCGCGCGACTACGACCAGTCGGTCAAAGGGCTGTCGGCGTATTTCGTGTGGCTCAACCGCTCGAAGGAAAGCCTCACGCTCGACGTGAAGCACGCCGACGCGCGCGAAGTTCTGTCGCGCTTGATCGCGCAAGCCGACGTCTTCATCCAGAATCTCGTTCCCGGCGCGGCATCGCGGCTCGGACTCGACGCTGAAATCCTGCGCGCAAAACATCCGCGCTTGATCGTGTGCGATCTCTCGGGCTACGGCGACGGCGGTCCGTACGCGCACAAGAAAGCCTACGACCTGCTGGTGCAAAGCGAGGCCGGCGTGCTGTCGGTCACAGGCACGCCGGAAATGCAGGCCAAAGTCGGAATTTCGATTGTCGATATCAGCTGCGGCATGTACGCGTATTCGGGGATACTAACCGCGCTCTACCAGCGCGAGAAGACGGGCGCGGGGACGCGCATCGAAGTCACGATGTTCGAAGCGCTCGGCGAATGGATGGCGCATCCGCTCTATTACACGCATTTCAGCGGCGCCGCACCGCGCCGCAGCGGACCCGATCACGCGACCATCGTTCCGTACGGCCGTTTCAAATGCGCAGGCGAAGCGTACGTGATGCTGGGAATACAGAACGAGCGCGAGTGGGCAGCGTTTTGCGACCGCGTTCTCGGCGATTCCAGGCTGGCGCACGACGCGCGCTACGATAACAACACGAAGCGCACCCAGCGCCGCGCCGAGGTGGTCGAACTGATCGAGCGCGTCTTCGGCACGATGACTGCCGAGCAGGTAACGGCGAAGCTCGATGCCGCGGGCATTGCCAATGCGCGCATCAATACGCCGGAAGAAGTCTGGCAGCATCCGCAGTTCAAGGCGCGCAACCGGTGGCGCGAAATGGGATCGCCCGCAGGTCCGATTCCGACGCTGCTTCCGCCGACGACGATGTCCGGATTCGAGGCGCGTCTCGATCCGGTGCCAGCGCTCGGCGAGCACACCGACCGCGTGCTGGCGGAGTTGGGCTATTCTACGGTTGAGATCGGCGCGCTTCGCGCCGGCGGCGCGGTGTAAAGTCGGTTGCGACGAGGAGATGCGATGAAGTTCGGACGTTTCGAGCAGCAGGGGCGGATATTTTTCGGCAGTGTCGACGGCGAAACCGTCACCGAGCTCGATGGCTCTCCATTTGAAAGTTACCGCGCGACGGCCAAGCGTCATGATCTCAGCGCGCTCAAGGTGCTGCTGCCATTCACTCCGGTAAATTTTTATTGCGCGGGTCTCAACTATGCCGCGCACGTCGAATGGGGCAACAAGCGCAAGGGCACCCACACGAAACTGCCCGAGAAAGCCGACGTCGGTTATCGCTCGCTCAACGCGCTGATCGCGAGCGGCGAGTCGATCGTGATTCCGGCCGATTCGCCGGGACCGGTGCAGTTCGAAGGCGAGCTCGTAGCCGTCATCGGCAAAACCGCGCGCCACCTGTCGGAAGCCGATGCACTCAACTGCGTGCTTGGCTACACGCTCGGCAACGACCTGAGCGAGCGCACGTGGCAGAAGCAGGACCGCACGCTGTGGCGCGCGAAGAACTGCGACACGTTCAAACCGCTGGGGCCGTTCATCGCCACCGGTCTTGACCCGATGAACCTGATCATCTCGGTGCGCGTGAACGGGCACGAGGCCTCGCGCTACAGCACGAGCAAGATGCTGTTTTCGGCGCAGCACTTCATCGCCAGGATCACGCAGTACATGACGCTGCATCCCGGCGATATGATCTGGCTCGGCACGGATGAAGCGACCGAGCCTGACTTGAAAAACGGCGATGTGGTCGAAATCTGCAACGATCAGATCGGCGTACTGCGAAATCCCGTGGTACGCGCGAAGGGTTGACTCGCGGCAAAGAGACAGGTTATGGATACGATTTCCAGCGATCAGACTAAAGCGGCGAATCGTGCGCTGAGCGAATTTCTGTGCGCGATCGAGTACGATGCCATTCCGCATGCCGTTGTATTGCGCACCGAAGATCTTTTTCTCGACTGGTTCGCTTCCGCGCTCGCGGGCAAGGGCGCGCGGCCGACGCGCGTGATGGAGCAGTTCGCGGCCGAAATGGGGCCCTCATCGGGGCCGAGCGAAATTTTGGTATCGCGCAAGCGCACTTCGCCGCTGTTCGCCGCGCTGATCAACGGCGCAGCGTCGCATTTCGTCGAGCAGGATGACTTGCACAATAGCTCGGTGTTGCACCCGGGTACGGTCGTGTTCCCGGCGGTGCTCGCGGCAGCGCAGGCGGCCGGCGCATCCGGCAAACATTTCATCGCCGCCGCAGTCGCCGGCTACGAATGCGGCGTGCGCGTCGGCGAATTCCTCGGCCGTTCGCACTACAAGGTATTTCATACCACCGGTACCGCGGGCAAGCTCGCCGCCGCGGCGGGAGTTGCGCGGCTGCTGAATCTCAATGCTGTGCAGATGCAGCACTGCCTGGGATCAGCCGGAACCATGGCGGCGGGGTTATGGGAGTTTCTGCGCGATGCCGCCGATTCGAAGCAACTGCATACGGCCAAGGCCGCCGCCGATGGGCTGATGGCAGCTTACGTCGCGCGCGACGGTTTCACCGGCGCGCTACGCATTTTCGAAGGCAAGCAGGGCATGGCAGCGGGCATGTCGTCGGATTCGGATGTGCGCTGTCTGACCGACCGCCTCGGCACGCGCTGGGCAACCGCTGAAACCTCTTTTAAATATCACGCTTCGTGCCGGCATACGCATCCGTCGGCCGATGCGCTGCTCGCGCTGATGCACGAACACAAGCTCAAGGCCGATGACATCGCAAGCGTCACCGCGCATGTACATCAGGGCGCGCTCGACGTGCTGGGGCCGGTCACTGATCCTCAGACGCTCCATCAATCGAAGTTCTCGATGGGTTTCGTACTCGCATTGATTGCAGATCGCAGCCGCGCGGGGCTCGCTGATTTCACCGAGGAAGCGCTGCGCGACGCGAAGCTGCGTGCCTTCCACGATAAAGTGACGATGGCGCTCGATCCCGAAATCGATCAGGCGTATCCCAAACGCTGGCTCGGCCGCGTCAGCGTCACCACGCGCGACGGCCGCGCCTTCGATCAACGCATCGCCACGCCGAAAGGCGACCCGGACAATGTGCTCACGCGCTCCGAGCTCGAAGACAAGGCGCTGCGGCTCGCCGCGTACGCCGGCGGTGCGAGTACGGACGAGATGAAGCGCGTCATAGCCCGGGCGTGGAATTTACACAACGAGAAAAGTGTTCGGGATTTTCTGACTTGACGATCGCCAGGGTCGGTTGCCGTGACAACACAAATCGGTCCGCAGCTATTTTGAAAGTCCAAGCTCGGCGAGCAGGACTTTAAGCTCCTCGTTCTGGCGTTCGAGGAACTTGCGGCTCTCGGCGCTGTTCATGTAATCCGGCTCCCAGCCGAATTTCTCGACTTCCCTGACCCATTCTTCGGTTCGCACCGCCTTGCCGAGCAATTCGTCCCAGAACGCGACTTGCGCCGGCGTCAGGTTCTTGGGTCCGACGATGCCGCGCCAATTCGCGAACGCGGCGTTGACACCTTGTTCCTTCCAGGTTGGAACCTGGGCGTACGCCTTGAGGCGCTGGGGTGCTGCGACCGCAATGATGCGCAACGCGCCCGACTGTATCTGCGGCGCGACCGTCGACGCGCTCGATGCAACCGCGTCGACGTGGCCGCCGAGCAGCGCAATCACCGCTTCGCTAGCGCCTTTGAACGCGACGAGCTTGAGCTTTTTTACGGGCAGACCCGCGGTATGCATGATGAGACCCGCGCCGATATGGTTGGCGCTGCCGATGTTGCTGAAAGCAATGCTCTGCGACGCCGGATCCGATCTGAGCCGGTTAAGCAGGTCAAGGCCCGTTTTGAGCGGCGAATCGGATTTCACCGAAAACACGATGTACTCGCTGTTCAACTGCGCGAGCGGTGTGACCTCGGCGTAATTCAGATCGTGCGTTCCGGTGAGGCGGTTCGTGACGATATTGGGCAGCGTCATGGCGAGGTAATGGCCGTCGCCGGCATGCTGATTGATGTAGATCCAGGCGAGCGCATTGTTGGCGCCGGGCCGGTTGGTCACGCTGACGGGCACCGCGACCATGCGCTTTTCCTGCATGATTTTTTGCAGCATCCGCGCGGACGTATCGGCCGGGCCGCCCGGCGTCACGCCGACTACGATCTCGATATTTTTATCGGGCTTCCAGTCCGCCGCGAACGCCGACACGACAGCCATCGCACCCAACGCGAACAGCAGTGCGCTGCGTATCGTGTGGAAAATCTGAAATCTGTTGCGTGACGCCAAGATATCGGCTCGCATGTCTGTCATGAAGCGATCGTAGCACATGCTAAAATCGGCGCCTTGCTAGCCGTACGAATCGTCATATCATGGATAACAGTATCCGCAAGCTGAGCGATTACGCGCACGAGCTTGCGTACGACGACCTTCCCCAGCAGGCGATTTACGAATGCAAGCGCAGGCTGATCGACACGCTGGGTTGTGCGATCGGCGCGTTCGATGCCGAGCCGAGCCGTATCGCGCGCGCGGTGGCGGAGTGCCACGTGGGAAATCCGTCTGCACGCGTATTTGGCACGCTTAAGCCATCGAGTCCCGAACAAGCAGCGTTTGCGAACGGCGCGATGCTGCGCTACGAGGACTTCAACGATTCGTATTACATGAAATCGAGCGGCCATCCGAGTGATACGCTCGCCGCAGTACTCGCTGCCGCAGATAGCGTGCACGCAAATGGCAAGGCCGTCATCACCGCGACGAATGTCGCCTACGAGGCATTCTGCAATTTCTCGGACATCATGCCGCCCGAGCAGGGCTGGGACTATGTAATTTTCGGCGTCGTTGCGTGTGCATTGGCGAGCGGCAAGCTGATGGGCCTCGATGCGGAAAAGATGGCGCAGGCGGTGGCGCTCGCGGTGACGCCCAATCTCGCGCTCGAACAGACGCGGGCCGGCGAGCTGTCGATGTGGAAGGGATGCGCGGCAGGAAACGCCGCGCGCAACGGCATCTTCGCAGCGCAACTCGCGCAACACGGGCTGACGGGTCCCGATGAAGCGATCGAGGGACGCTGGGGACTGCAGCACGCGCTCGGGCGGTTTGCGTGGGCGCCGTTCGGCGGCCGCGGCGGACCATTCCGGCTTACCCAGACCCATCTCAAGTATTTTCCGGCAGTCGTGCATTCGCAAAGCCCGATTACTGCCGCCATCGAGCTCCATGCGCAGGTAAAACCGGAGGACATAAAAGCAGTCGTCGTCGATACGTATTGGGTCGCCAAGCGCTACACCGACCGCGCGTCGCCGCTGTGGCACCCGGGCACGCGCGAGACGGCTGATCACAGTTTGCCGTATATCATTGCAGCGGCCCTGATCGATGGCACGATTTCCGCGGCGAGCTTCAGCGACGAACGACTGCGCGATCGCAGGATCGCGGATCTGCTCGAGAAAATGTCGCTGCGCGAAAAACCGGAATACACCCGGGCGCACCCGTCGTCATGGCCGTGCCGGATTGAAATTACGACGCACGCAGGAGAGCGCAAGGCGGCGTCGGTCGAGTATTTCAAAGGACACGCGAAGAACCCGATGTCCGATGCGGAAGTCGAAACAAAATTCCGTGATTTGACGGCGCCATTCATGAAGCCGGCACGAGTGGATGCGATTCTGGCGAAGCTGTGGATGCTCGAGCAGCTAGCGGATATCGGCGAAGTCATCGAATTGCTGGCGGTTGACCCCGTGCGATAACCCGCCATGAAAATCACCGCGATACATCAGGCCGTTGCCCCGATCAGCTCGGACATACGCAACGCAGTTATCGATTTCAGCAAAATGACGGCGAGTGTGGTTGCCGTCGTGACCGACGTCGAACGCAACGGCAGGCGCGTGGTCGGCTACGGCTTCAATTCCAACGGCCGTTATGCGCAAAGCGGACTGCTGCGCGAGCGCTTTATTCCGCGCATCATGGGCGCCGATCCCGCGACGCTTCTCGACGATGCCGGCGTCAACCTCGACCCGCACCGCATCTGGACGTGCATGATGGCGAACGAGAAGCCTGGCGGTCACGGCGAGCGCTCGGTCGCGGTCGGCGTGCTCGACATGGCAGTCTGGGATGCAGTGGCCAAGATCGAAGGCAAGCCGCTTTACCGTGTGCTGGCGGAACGCTATCGCGGTGGCACGGCCGACGACAAGGTGTTCGTTTATGCCGCAGGCGGCTATTACTATCCCGGCAAGAACGTCGAGGCGCTGCAGGACGAATTGAGGAAGTATCTCGATCTCGGCTATACGGTGGTCAAAATGAAAATTGGCGGCGAATCGCTTGCCGACGATCTGGCCCGCATCGAAGCTGCGATCGCCATCGTCGGAACAGGCAAAAATCTGGCGGTCGACGCCAATGGCCGCTTCGATCTCAAGACTGCGATCGAATATGCGCGGGCGCTGAAGCCCTACAATCTGTTCTGGTACGAAGAGCCCGGCGATCCGCTCGATTTTGCGCTGCAGGCGGAGCTTGCGAGCCACTATGACGCGCCGATGGCGACCGGCGAGAATCTGTTCTCGATGCAGGATGCGCGCAATCTCATCCGCTACGGCGGCATGCGGCCTGACCGCGACTGGCTGCAATTCGACTGCGCGTTGTCGTACGGCTTGGTCGAGTATCTGCGCACGCTCACGATGCTCAAGCAACATGCCTGGTCACCGCGCCGGTGCATTCCGCACGGCGGCCACCAGATGTCGCTCAATATCGCGGCGGGGCTCGGACTTGGCGGCAACGAATCTTATCCCGATGTATTCCAGCCTTTTGGCGGATTTTCCGATGACACTCCGGTCGAGAACAGCTACGTGACGATGCCCGAAGTGCCGGGAATCGGCTTCGAGGCCAAGGCAAAGCTGTATGCAGTGATGAAAAATCTCGCGGCCGGCTGAAGCGCGGTGCGTAACTTTAACTAAAATCGACTTATATGGATATCCCATCGCAGAACACTCCGCAGGCGCGCGCGGCAGGCGAACGCAAGGCGTCCGAGCGCGAGCCGCCGCATATTTTTCGCCCCATTACCTGGCGCTCGGTAACGGCGCGTAACCGTATCGTGGTGTCGCCGATGTGCCAGTATTCCGCGACCGACGGCGTTCCCAACGATTGGCATTTCCAGCATCTCGCCTGCCGCGCGGTAGGCGGCGCCGGCATCGTATTCGCTGAAATGACGAACGTCGAGGCGCGCGGACGCATTTCGGCGGGATGTCTCGGGTTGTGGAACGACGAGCAGCGCGATGCCTTCGCCCGCATCGCTCGCTTTCTCAAAGCGCACGGCGCGGTAGCGGGTATTCAGCTCGCGCATGCCGGGCGCAAGGCGTCGACTGCGCGACCGTGGGAAGGCGGCAAACCGATTGCGCCCGCGGACGGCGGCTGGACGCCGATTGCGCCCTCGCCGATTCCTTTCGTCGAAGGCGCTACGGCGCCGATTGAGATGGACGAATCAACGATTGCCGCGATCGTCGCGCAATTCGCAACCGCCGCGCGGCGCGCGCGCGAGGCGGGCTTCGAAGTCATCGAGCTGCACGGCGCGCACGGCTATCTGATCTCGTCGTTCCTGTCGCCGATCTCGAACCGCCGCGGCGACCGTTATGGCGGCAGCTTCGAGAACCGCATTCGCTTCCTGCTTGAAGTGGTCGAAGCGGTGCGCTCGGAATGGCCGCAGGACAAGCCACTGTTCGTGCGTATTTCGTGCACCGACTGGATGGAAGGTGGCTGGGATTTGGAAGCGAGCGTGAAGCTCGCGCAGGTGCTGAAAGCAGGCGGCAAGGTCGACCTCATCGACTGCTCGAGCGGAGGAGTCGACCCGCGCCAAAAAATCAAGCTTTATCCGGGTTACCAGGTGCCGTTCGCCGCAGCAGTCCGCAGCCGCGCCGAAATTGCGACGGGCGCGATCGGCCTTATCAACAGTCCGGAACTCGCCGAGCAGATCGTTGCGAGCGGGCAGGCGGACATCGTGGTGATGGCGCGTGCGTACCTGAACGACCCGTACTGGCCGATGCACGCGGCCAAAGTGTTGAAAGCCAAATTTCCGTGGCCGGTGCAATACGAGCGCGGCGATATTTTTTGAACGGCGGGTTATCGAACCCTTGTCTGGCTCAGGCGGACCGCTAAGCTAAATCTCGCGCGATGCTCTTGCTTAACTCCGGGTAAGGCACGCCAGCGCGGCGAGCGCGGTCGCGAGGCCCGCGCCTTTGCGCGCGCCAAAAGATTCCCGCAGCACAATGACGCCAAGCGCGGAGGTGACGACAAAGCCCATCTGCGCAATGGGCACGAGCACGCTCGCCTGCCCATACGCGAGCCCCTCGATCAGCAGAATAAAGGCAAACACGAGCAACATCGCAGCAATCGCCGCGCGTGGCAACGCGGCTCGCGGCGGCCTGAGACCACGGTCGATCGCGCACGCAAATCCGGTAGCAAGCGAAATAAACACCGCCGCCTGCGCGACGAGCAGGCTCGCTGGGGATGCGCCGTTGAGTAACCCGATCTTGTAGATGAAATTTGCGACTCCGATCGAGAGCATCGCGACGAGAACCTGCGCCAGCGATGCGCGGCTCGCGCGGTGAGCCGGCGCGCCACCGCCGCCGAGCAGCAGCCACGCCGCGATCAACGCGAGGATGATGCCCGCGAACTTGAGCGGCGTGAGCGGTTCGTGCAGCAACCATACCGCAAGCGCCGCGGTAATCGTGAAGCTCAAGCGGAAAATCGGCGCGTTGATGCTGATCGCGCCATCCTGAAGGCTGCGCGCGAAACAGTAAAGACCGGTGTAGACGAAGAATCCGGCCGCCGCACCCCACAGCGCGGGGAGCCCGAACGCAAGCGTGCCGCTCGATATTCCGTAGAGGAGAACCGTCGGTGCGAAAAACCACGCTTGCAGCATCAGGAAATGATGCACCTTCACGCCCGCAGCCGCGGCCTGCTTGTAGACAAAATCAGCGAGCCCGAAGCAGATCATCGCGGCGAGCGCATATTCGATTCCGTGAGCCATCGTCGCGAGCCGTCAGGAGCCGTTGGGCCGCAGACTCATCGAACCATGCCTGCTGGCATGGGCCGCGCGGTATTGAGCGCGGTCATCGTGCGCATCAAGCAGGTTGCGGCCGCGCCGCGCCGCACTTCCAGCAATCGGTGAACTGACCTTCCAGATTTTCTCCGCATTGCGCGCAGGTCCAGCGCTGATGGCCATATTTGTGCGCGGCGCTCCCCCGCAGAAAATCGATTACGAGCCGGTCGGCGTGCATGGCGAGGGCGTCGTCGAATATCCATACCGTCGGCAGCACCGGCAACTCGCCGTAAGCGCCATAAAGCTGGTCGCCTTTAACCAGCGCGCGTACGCCTTCAGCCTCGAGCATGCCGCGGATCAGATGCGCTTCGGTCGGATGTTTCGCCGTGTGTATCAGCTTCATAGCCTGCCTTTGTCGAAACCATTTTGCATCGAATCGCGGATCTGTCAATGTCCTGACGCCAAGCGTGCGTGATAATATTCGCCACCTGCCTGCCAGGTACGAATCGATTGGCGCAGCGCGTTTTTTCGATTGCGGATTGGATATCCCCGCGGGTTTTGACAGGAGAGCAGGTTGGCAACATTGAATATCGTCAGCGCCGGCGCGGCGCAATTCGCGGTGACCCAGATCGCCGACAAATTTCAGCGCGAAAGCGGCCAATTGATCAACGCCACTTTCGGTGCGGTCGGAG
>DASYSI010000219.1:0-18869 GCA_036003485.1 Burkholderiales bacterium
GCGCTGCTGGCACAGCGCGCGGATGCAAGAAACGCCCTGCTCGCTGGCGTGCATCTGCATGGCGCTGCGGCTGATATGCTAGTTGCCGAGCACAAGGGACCGGTCGGTATTACTGCCAGTGAGGTGATCCTAGCTGCACGCGTGCTATTAAATCAATAAATGGCGCGGGGCTCTTACGCACTGGTGATCACCTGATCTATAATTATTGCAGCAAGGTCAGGAGATGGCATTCCTCCTGTGACAAACCGCAGGTTTGGCTGATGATGCCTACATGATTCTCCGGGTTCGCGGTGGGAATGTAGGCATTTTTGTGTACACCCTTCCTCACGCGCCCCGGGATTCATAGTCACAAACTTTTGAGGGGTGATGATGAGTTTTGCAAGCTGGTTTGCAGTGGGCGGCGGCGCCGCGGTCGGTGCCTGGTTGCGCTGGGGGCTGGGTATACTGCTCAATCCCGTTTTTCCGACCGTGCCGCTTGGCACGCTCGCCTCCAATCTGGTCGCCGGCTTTCTAATGGGCATCGCGATGGAGCTCGTGACGCGCAATACGGCGTTGTCTCCCGAAATACGATTGCTCATGACCACCGGTTTTCTGGGTGGCCTGTCGACCTTTTCCACATTCTCCGCCGAAATCGTCACGCTGCTCTCGCACAAGGAATACGTGTGGGGATTGTTTGCGATCGCGGCTCACGTCGTGGGTTCGGTTGTCCTGACGGTACTGGGCATCTATGCCGTCCGATTGCTATTTCCGCTGGAGGCCGCATGAAAGGCTGTCTTTTGACGTTCTACATGCACGAAAACCGCAGACACCACCGCATCCTCCTTTACGAATGGCTGCTCGAGCGGGCGAAAAAACTCGGCATACACGGCGGCTCGGCGTTCCGCGCGATCGCCGGGTTCGGCAGTCACGGCAAAATTCACGAGCAGCACTTTTTCGAGCTCGCCGGCGATCTGACTGTGCAGGTCGATTTCCTGGTCAGCGATGAAGATGCGGAAAAACTGCTTGCGCTGTTCCGGAATGAAAACATTCACGTGTTTTTCGCGAGATTTGAGGCCGAAATCGGAGTCATCGAAGGAAAAAACTGACCGGAGTGTGCGTTGAAGCATACTGTGGTGATACGACGCCGTGACCGCCGAGGCCAATAATGATCGTAATCGAAATTCCCGGTTGGAAAACCCTGCGACTCGAACATCTCGTTCTGGATTACAACGGTACTCTCGCGTGCGATGGCGATCTGCTTACTGGCGTCAGGTCACGTCTTGATGATCTCGCAAAGCAGGTGCAAATTCATGTATTGACCGCAGATACATTCGGCAAGGCGCACGCTGCGCTAAACGGCATTCAATGCCAGCTTTGCGTACTGCCCGCAGGTCATCAGGACGCAGGCAAATTGAATTACGTGCAGAAAATCGGAGGCGATAACACTGCATGCATCGGCAACGGCCGCAATGACCGTTTGATGCTCAAAGCCGCGGCATTGGGAGTGCTGATAGTCGGTAATGAAGGAGCGGCGACCGATACACTCATGGTTTCCGATGTGGTCGCGCCGAACATCGTCGCGGCGCTCGATCTTTTGCTGCATCCACTGCGTTTGATTGCCACCTTGCGCTGCTAGCAGGCTGATGCAAAACCCGCTGGGAGCCGCGTTTGCACGAAAAGTGCTCAGATGCAAGGTGCGAGACGAAGCCATAGGTAAGCGGCGAATATCGTCAGTGTCGCCAGCGTTACTGGCACCCCGATTCGTGCATGGCGAAGCCAACTGATGTGGATATTTTGCCTCGCGGCTGCATCGATCACGATGATATTCGCAATGCTGCCGACGACGAACAAGTTGCCGGACAGCGTGCTTACGAGCGCAAGCAGCGGACCGTCGATAGGCTGCTGAGCTATCGGTAATAGCAGCATGACTGCCGGCACATTGGAGACAATGTTGGAAAGAACAAAAGTAGCAGCGAACAACCACCCGGGTTGGTCCAGGTGTATGCCCGAAGCAGCGAGATCAGCAATGACACCAGACATAAACTGGGTTTGCTGCAGCGCGTGATTCACCACGAATAGGCCGATAAACAGGATCAGGAGCTCCCAGTCCACCAGGCCGAGCATCTTCCTGGAATGAAGCTTGCGGCTCATCAGCAGCACTCCTGCCCCAGCGAGCGCCACGTGTTCCCTGGGCCACGAAGTGAACAGAAATGCGACCAGCAGCGCAGCCGCCACTGCGAGCCCTTTCGCTGTCTGCCATTGGTCCAGCGGCGCTTCCTTGACGTATGGCTCATGAACGACATCCGCGGTAACAGCGGCCTCAGGACAAATCCAGCGCCCGCGCGTTTGCCAAACAATCAGTGCCCAGCACACTAGAAGCCCCGCTAGCACGGGCAGGACTGCCTCGGCAAAGTATCCCCCAAAAGACAGCTGCAGAGTCTGGCCGATCAGTATGTTTTGCGGATTGCCGATCAGCGTCGCGGCGGAACCGATGTTGGCGGCGCAGGCGAGCGCCAGCAAATAGGGAACCCGTTGAAGCCGACGCTTGCGGCACGCGTCGATCAGCACGGGGGCGACGGCGAGGCAAATAATGTCGTTACTGAAAACTGCCGACAGCCCCGCAATAACAAAAATCACGACTCCAAGCAGCAATGGAGGCGGAAGCGGAAGCGCTGCGAGCCTGCGCGTTACCCAATCGTAAAAACCGCCAAGGCGCATCTGCGCGGAAACCACCATGAAGGAGAAAAGCAGGATCAGGGTTGGCAGATGGATTGCCTTGGCCGCTTCTTCCAGGCTCAATGCGTTCACGCTGATCAGAGCGATTGCACCGAGCAGCGCGACGCCTGTGCGGTCCAGCTGCAGGAATGGCAGTCCGCCGAGGATCATCCCAAGGTAGACAATAAAAAAAACGATAATAACGGTCGCTGTCATGGTGGTTGGGCTTGGATCGCAAGCTGGAAATTCAAACTGAGACGCTATCCATTCGATTTATCCTCGGGAACCTATGCCGATTCAAGCTGGACGTCCTCTGCCCGATACCAGCATGAAAAATGCAAGCAGAGAAAAAATGGCACCGGCATAAAACGTAACGTCGGCTCCGAGCTTGTCCCATAGCAAACCCGCGAGAACGCTGGCGATCAGCATCGCGATGCCGCTCACGAGGTTGAAAAATCCGAACGCGGTTCCCCTCAGATTTTCCGGCGCGGTGCCAGCCACCATCGTGGCCAGCAGGCCCTGGGTCATGCCCATATGCAATCCCCATAACGCGACTCCGACAGCGACCATCGTGAGTCCGCTGGCCTGTGCCAAAACCAGATCGGAAATGATCAGCACTACGAGCCCGGCTCCGAGCAAGACTTTATGACTCATACGATCTGCGAGTTTTCCCATCGGATAAGCTGTCAATGCGTAAACGATATTCATAATCACCAGCACCAGCGGCGCGTACGTATCCGGCAACCCTAGCTGCTGGGCGCGCAATAGTAGAAATGCCTCACTGAAACGAGCGAGCGTGAATACACCGCCTGCGGCAACTACCCACCAGTAAACGCCGCCAAGATCGCTTAGCGTCTGCCAGCGAATCGGCGAGGACAGGTTGCGACGAACCACGCCGGTGCCAGGCTCTTCGACACCGAATATCAATAGCATCACAGCGATAATGGCCGGGATAACCGCAAACCAGAATACCGTCCGGAAATCTCCCGCCCAAAGCAGCATCAATCCGACACCGAGCAGAGGACCGAGAAAGGCTCCGACGGTGTCCAATGACTGGCGCAGCCCATAGGCAGCGCCTCTGATCTCCGGTGCCGTCAGGTCTGCAACCAACGCATCGCGGGGAGCGCCGCGAATTCCTTTACCGACACGATCCATGAAGCGCGCGGCGAGAACCCATTGCACCGAGAAAGCCAGTGCGAAAATCGGTTTGGAAACTGCGCCCAGACCATAGCCGAACACAGCCAGAGCTTTGCGCTTGCCGAGATAGTCGCTGACGGTGCCCGAAAATACTTTTACGATCAGTGCGGTTGCTTCGGCAACGCCTTCGACCAGCCCGACGACCAGCGCACTTGCACCCAGGCTCGAGACCATGAAAACCGGCAGCAGGCTATGTATCAGCTCCGAGGAAACGTCCATGAACAAGCTCACGAAGCCGAGCATCCAGACACTGCGGGGAATGGACGGAGAGGATTTCATGTCAGCGCAGCCGGCGCACATTCGCGGTGCAGGTACCGGGACGCGCAATCGCAATTACGCGTGCACGCTGAAGCTTCTCAATGCACGCAGCGGCAATTGGCAAAACTTGCGGCCAGTCAATATTCCCACGCGTTTTCGCAACAACTCGAGCGCAGGCATTAAAAACAGCTCAATCAAACCGAGCGTGACGTTGTCCTAGCAGGCTGATGCAGAGATCAACCATCAGTGACTGCGCCCTTGCTCGCCGTCGACACCAGCTTCGCGTACTTGGCCATTACGCCGGTGGTGTACTTCGGCTTGGGTGGCTGCCATTGCGCGCGGCGCCGCGCAAGCTCATCTTCATGTACGTTGAGCTGCAGCAAGCGCTGCTCGGCATCGATCGTGATCGAATCCGATTCTCTCACGAGCGCGATGGTGCCGCCGACTGCGGCTTCAGGCGCCACGTGGCCGACCACCATGCCGTAGGTGGCACCCGAGAAGCGGCCATCGGTAATCAGCCCGACGTCCTCGGCGTGGCCTGCGCCGACCAAAGCCGACGTGGGTGACAGCATCTCGCGCATGCCCGGGCCGCCTTTGGGACCTTCGTAGCGAATCACCAGCACGTCGCCGGAATTGATTTTCTTGGCGAGTATCGCCGCCATCGCCGCTTCCTCCGACTCAAACACACGCGCGGGACCGGTAATCTTCGGGTTTTTCAAGCCTGTAATTTTCGCCACCGCGCCTTCGGTTGCAAGATTGCCCTTGAGGATCGCAAGATGGCCGTGCGGGTACATCGGATTTTCCCACTGCCGGATCACGTCCTGATTCTTGGGCGGATGCGCCGGCACGCCTTTCAATAACTGGGCGACGGTTCTGCCGGTGATCGTCATGCATTCGCCGTGCAGAAGTCCGTGCTCAAGCAGCATTTTCATCACCTGCGGTATGCCGCCGGCCCGGTGCAGGTCAGTCGCCACATAGCGTCCTGACGGCTTCAAGTCGCACAGCACCGGGACGCGGCCGCGGATGGTTTCGAAATCTTCGATCGTGAGCGGCACTTTGGCGGAGTGCGCAATTGCCAGCAGATGCAGCACAGCATTGGTCGAGCCGCCCACCGCCATCACGACCGCGATAGCATTCTCGATAGCCTTGCGCGTGATGATGTCGCGAGGCAGCAGCTGTTTTTTGACCGCAGCCACCAGCACCGCCGCCGATTCCGCCGCGCTGTTGTGTTTCTCGCGGTCCTCGGCTGCCATCGTCGACGAGTGCGGCAGGCTCATGCCCATCGCCTCGATTGCCGAGGACATAGTGTTTGCGGTGAACATCCCGCCGCACGACCCGGCACCCGGACACGCGCGGCGCTCGACACCGAGCATGTGCTCCTTGTTGATCTTGCCCGCCGTATACTCGCCCACTGCTTCAAAGCTGCTGACTATCGTCAGGTCCTTGCCTTTGTAATGACCGGGTTTGATCGTGCCGCCGTAGACGAATATCGACGGGATGTTCATGCGCCCGATCGCGATCAAAGCGCCCGGCATGTTCTTGTCGCAGCCGCCGATCACAAGCACGCCATCCATGCTCTGCCCCTGCACCGCGGTTTCGATCGAGTCGGCGATCACTTCGCGCGACACCAGCGAATATTTCATGCCTTCGGTGCCCATCGAAATGCCGTCCGATACCGTGATGGTGCCGAAAGTTTGCGGCATCGCCCCGGCTTTCTTCGCCGCGGCTTCGGCGCGCAGCGTAAGATCATTCAGTCCGAGATTACACGGCGTAATCGTGCTGTAACCGTTGGCGATACCAATGATCGGCTTCTTGAAGTCAGCATCCTTGAAACCGACTGCGCGAAGCATCGCGCGATTAGGCGAGCGCTGCACGCCCTGGGTGACGATCTGGCTGCGTTTGTTGCTCTGCATGGAGACTCCGATATATTAACGAACGGTGCTTAAACCGCTTCCGATTCCTTGCCAAGCATAGCAGGGAAAAGGCGGCGCACAAAAACGGGCCGGGCGGGTCTGTTTTCCTATCGCCGCATGGCGGTTATTTCACGCCCGATGGTCAAGTCACTTGATAGCCGCAAGCACTGCCTGCGCGATGCGGCGCGGCCGTTCGCCGATGCCATAGATATCGGCATCCGCGTCACGCGGATCGATTTCGATTACCTTGGTGCCGCGCGCGACCTCGACTTCGGAATGCGTCAGCCCGCGCAGTCGCCCGCCGAGCGGTGCGCAAAGCTCGATGCCGCCGATGCTGGCGACGGTCTCGCCTGCGGCCACCACCATGCCAATTTCGAGCTCGGTCAAAAATACGCCCGCAACCGGCGCATACACATAGCGGTCGCGCATATGCCCCGCAATCTCGCGCGGCTCGCCTTCGAGGGGGCGCGTCGTGCCCTCGCGTATCACTTGCCCGAGCTCGTCGCCCCACGCCGTTTCGATCGCAATGTCGATCTGCCCGCCGGCAACAAAGTTAGGACCAAGGCCGATGGTGCGCGGTGCGAGATGGCGCTGCGGCTCCGGCACGACGCGCTTGCGCATGCGCGCATCGATCACGACATCGGGATTCAAGGCGGACACGACGTCATCGATTTCACCTGACACGACCGGGACGGCGCGACCGCAATCGACCATGCAGCGCAGATCTTCGGGCTGCCGTGAGCGCTTGGCGTAAACGCCGTCCAGCTGCGTCTTGCCGCTGAACATCGCGTCGGTGAACGCCATCCCGCGACGCGTGTGCGCAGGGCGTGTCACGTCGTGCACCACTACTCTGGCGCCGGCGCGAAACAATGCGTGCGCCACCGCTGAGCCGACGTCGCCGATTCCGCGCACCAGAACCCGTGGCGTGTTCATCACGCAAAACCCGAGCTGTGGCGATCGAGCGAAATTGCTTTGATCAGCGCGTAGACTTCGCGGCCGGGTCTGAGATCGAGTCGCTCGACCGAATGCCGGGTAATCCGCGCGACAAGCGCCACGCTTCCGACATCCATCCGAACACTCGCGCTGGGCCCCTGCTCAGCGCTGATTTCGATTACCCGGGCGTGCAGAATGTTCAACACGCTGATATCGGACGGGCGCGTGAGCGCAAGCGCGACGTCGCGCGCGCGTATGCGCATGCGGATCGGCTCGCCGATAAGCGCATCGACTCCTGGTACCCTCAACTGTCCGCCTGCGAACTCGAGCGTCGTGAGATCGTATTCGAGGTCGTGGGCCGCCACTTTAGCGTCGATCACCGTACCGCCTTCAAATATTCCGGTATGGGCCCGCAATTCGGGCCGGCCCATGACCTCACTCGCTTTGCCGGTCGTGATGACCCTGCCCGCTGCCATCAATACCACGATCTCGGCGAGGCGCACGATCTCTTCGACCGCGTGCGTCACATATACGATAGGCACCTTGATTTCATCGTGCAAGCGTTCGATGTATTGCAGGATCTCGCCTTTGCGCAACGTGTCGAGCGACGCGAGCGGCTCGTCCATCAGCAGCACGCGCGGACTCGCGAGCAGCGCGCGCCCGATCGCGACTCGCTGCTTCTCGCCGCCCGACAGATTGGCCGGCCGCCTTTCGAGCAGATGCGCGAGACCGAGCAGCTCCACCACCTTGTCGAGGGCAACGTAGCGTTCGTTCGCATGCGCGAGCTCGTAACCGTAGTTAAGGTTGCCGCGTACCGTCAGATGCGGAAACAGACGCCCTTCCTGGAACACGTAGCCGACGCGGCGGGATTCAACCGGCACATCGATTCCGCGCGCGCTATCGAACAGGCACTCGCCATTGACCTCGATCGCGCCGCGATCGGGACGCACCAGACCCGCGATAGCGTTGACGAGCGTGGTCTTGCCCGAACCCGAGCGCCCGAACAGCGCGGTGATGCCGGAATCGCTGCTGAATTCGGCGTCGAGCGCGAAGTTAGCGAGTTTTTTAGTTGCCCTTACTTTAAGCATCCTGTCCCTTGGCGCGGCGCTGGGCACGCTGTACCAGCCATTCCGACAGCATCAATGCCATCACCGACAACACAATCGCGATAACACTCAGCCGCAATGCCGCTGCATCACCGCCCGGCACCTGGGTCTGAGTATAGATCGCCAGCGGCAGCGTGCGCGTTTCGCCCGGGATGTTGGAGACGAACGTAATCGTAGCGCCGAATTCACCCAAGCTGCGCGCGAACGAAAGCAATACGCCAGTCAGTATTCCGGGCAGCGTCAATGGCAACGTGACAGTGAAGAAGACCCGCCAGCGCGACGCACCCAGCGTGCGCGCCGCGGCTTCGAGTCCTTGATCGACGGCCTCGACTGACAACCGGATTGCGCGCACCATCAGCGGGAAACCCATGATGCCGGCGGCGATCGCCGCGCCCGTCCAGCGGAAGGCGACAATGATGCCGAAATATTCTTCGAGCAGCGCGCCGAGCGGTCCACGACGGCCCAGCAGCAGCAGCAGGAAATAGCCGACCACCACCGGAGGCAACACCAGCGGCAGATGCACGACTGCGTCGAACAAACTCTTGCCGGAAAAATTGGAACGCGCGAGCAGCATCGCAACGGCAACTGCGAGCGGCAGACTGCACAGTACGCTCCAGAACGCGACCTTCAGGCTAAGCTCGAGAGCTTCCCACTCGGCTGGGGTCAATGCCAACATCTATTGATCAATGCTGAAGCCATATTTTTCGAATATGGCACGCGCATCCGCGGATTTCAAATAATCGACGAAAGACGACGCCGCAGGATGTTTGCTGGATGCAATCACGGCAACGGGATAGATGATCGCCGGGTGCGTGTCTGCGGGAAACCGGGCGGCGATACGCACTTTTTTCTCGGCATAGGCGTCCGTCTGATAAACGATGCCCAGCGGCGTTTCGCCGCGTGCGACGAAATTGAGCGCCGCGCGTACATTATCGGCGCGCGCAATCTTACCCTCCACGCTGCGCCACACACCAAGCTTTTCCAATGCGGCTCTGCCGTATTTTCCGGCCGGAACGCTGTCGGGATCAGCCATCGACAATTTGCCATCGCCTAGCAGCTTCTGCAGCAGAAAGCCGGGCTTGATCTCGACCTGCACGTGGCTGTCTGCTGGCGCTATCATCACCAGCCGGTTACGCAGGAGGTTCACGCGGGATCCGGCCCTGACCAGCTTGCGCTGCTCGATGTAATCCATCCAGTCGAGATCTGCGGAAATAAAAACATCCGCGGGAGCGCGGTTCTCGATCTGTTTCGCGAGCGCCGGGCTGGCGGCGTAGGACACCACGACCTTCTGACCATTGGCGCGCTGAAACTGCAGCGCCGCTTCATCGAGCGCCTCTTTAAGGCTCGCGGCCGCGAAGACCACCAGATTCTGCGCGTCTGCCGTAACCATTCCCGGCAGCAGGAAGAGTACTGCCGCAATCACCTGCAGCGATTTGGCGATGACTCTGGGCATCGCCGATGCGTCAATCCTTGGGCCGCCAGCGCTCAGCTGCGACCTCGTCGCTCGCGCGCGACTCGACCCAGCGCGCGCCGTTCGGGGTCTCTTCTTTTTTCCAGAACGGCGCGCGCGTTTTCAGGTAGTCCATGATGAATTCGCACGCCGCGAAGGCGTCGCCGCGGTGAGTCCCGGTCACCACCACCAGCACGATCTGATCGAGCGGCGTGAGGCGGCCGATACGATGGATGACGAGCGCGTCGAAAATGCGCCAGCGCGATTTCGCCTGCTCGATGATGGCGGCGATCGACTTTTCGGTCATGCCCGGATAATGCTCGAGTGTCATCGCGGCGACCTTGTCGCCGTCATTGACCTCGCGCACCACGCCGATGAAGCTCGCGATCGCGCCGATGCCCGGCTTGTCGCGACGCAGTGCAGCGATTTCGCGGCCGGAATCGAAATCCTCGGTCTGAATGCGGACCGTCACGTCATTCACCTGTCCATTTCATGCCGGCTTCAGGCCTGGATCCCATGCTGGCGTGCGGACGATTTCATACGAGCGTGCGGACAGTTCGCGCTAACCTCCGGGCAGTTCACGCTAACCTCCGGTTACGGGCGGAAAGAACGCGATCTCGTCGCCATCACGGATCGCCGTATCGCCGCGTGCCATATGCTGATTGACCGCTGCGCGAACCGGTCTCTCATCAGCCAATTCCTCGGTCCAGGCACCGCCACGCTTGCGCAACAACTCGCGCAGCGCTTCGAGGTTGCTCACGCCAGCGGGCAGCGCGATTTGCTCCGACGCCTTGCCGAGCGCTTCGCGCAGCCGTGCAAAATATATAACAGTGATCATCGGTCAGGTCAGGTAAACGAGTGATAAATTATGCACTCGCCTCAATCATTACGCCAAGCCAACATGGCCGCGGATAAACGACGCGATCGCCGCGACATCGTCGAGATGAAACTGCGGCAGGCTGGTGTCGACGCGCTGGTCGCTCGCGACCGCGGCGACATTGGCATCCGCGGGAGACATCAGCGGCTCACCGAGCATGGAGCGGTAAACCTCGAGCTTGGGTATCGGCTCGCGTTTGAAGCCCTCGATCAACAGCAGGTCGCACGGTGCGATGCGCTTGATAAGTTCTTGCAGCGTAGCCTCGGGCGCTCCGCGTAACTCATGCATCAGCGCCCAGCGCAGACTTGAAGCCACGAGCACCTCGCTGCACCCGGCGTGGCGATGGCGGTAGGAATCCTTGCCGGGATGGTCAACGTCGAAGCTGTGGTGCGCGTGCTTGATCAAAGAGACCCGCAGGCCATCCCGCGTAAACACCGGCACCAGACGCTCGATCAGCGTGGTCTTGCCTGAGCCGGAGTAACCTGCAATGCCGAATATTTTCATGGAGCAAGGTCAAAAGACGACGGATGATACTGCGCGCAGGTTCATTGCGCCACCCGCACCTAGGCTTACACTGCGGCGACTCGCCCCGAAGCCAAACGCAGCCGCTTCATTCCCGGCATATCGATGATTTCGCGATCGTGGCACGCGATTAGCACCGTCACGTCGCCGCCGCGCAACTCATCGATAAGGTCGATCGCGTGACGGCGCGCTTCGCTGTCGAGATTGGCTGTCGGCTCGTCGAACAACAGCAGGTGTGAATTCAGGACTTTGGCGCGTGCAAGCGCGACGCGTTGTCGCTCGCCGCCCGAGAGCTTATGCGGCGCCACGTCGCGCAAATGCGCGACACCCGCCCACGCAATCGCGTCGGCAATCAGCTTCTCACGCTGCTGCCTGCGCACGCCGCGCGTTTTCAGGCCATAGGCGATGTTGTGAGCAATGCTGGTGTGAAACAGGTAAGGCTGCTGGTGCACGTAAGTCATCCGCTGCCGAAGTGCTTCGGGATAACGGTCGAGATCGACCTCCATACCTTCGAAACGCATCGCGCCGCCATCGGCTGGTTCGAGCCCGGCGATGATGCGCATCAATGTGGTCTTGCCGCATCCGTTGTCGCCGGTCAACACGTAACTGTTGCCCGAATTCAATGCAAGGTCGACGCCGCGCAGCAGCTCGCGTTGCGGGAAATTCTTGGTGATCGATTTCAATTCCAGCACCAAAACCGTCATTCCATCCCACCTTCGCCCTGCAATATCGAGAGCGCGATATTGACACCCAACGCGAGCACGATCAGCACGAAACCGAGCGCGATGCCCTGCGCAAACTCGCCTTTGCTGGTCTCGAGCGCGATCGCGGTCGGAATGTTGCGCGTGAGCCCCGCGATATTGCCGCCGACCATGATCGAGCAGCCGACCTCGGACACGACGCGCCCGAAGCCGTTGAAGATCGCCGCCATCACGCCGAACCGAACCTCGAACAGCGTCGTCAGCGCCGCGCGCCAGCGATTCGCCCCCAGACTGCGCCCGGTCTCGTAGACGCGCGGATCGGCGCCCTGCACTGCCGACAAAGTAAACACGACGAGTACTGGAAGCGCGATTACCATGTAGCCGATGATCATCGCCTCGGGCGTGAACAGCAGCTTGAGGAATCCCAGCGGCCCCTGGCGTGAGAGCAGCATGTAGATGACCAGCCCGACGACCACGGTCGGAAATGAGAGCAGCGCCTGCACCAGCACGACCAGCGCGCGCCGGCCAGGAAACTCGACTTTGGCGATTATGAAGCCGAGCGCAACCGAAAGTGGCGCAATCAGGAGCAGCGCGATAAGCGAGCAATTGAGCGAAGTGAAAATAATGCGCCACAGCGAGGGATCGCCGCTAAACAGCAGGCGGAATGCTTCGCGTGTCGGCTCGAGCAACTCCATCTACTTCGGCGTCGGGAAAAACATCTGCACGCCGTTGATCTTGAATGCTGCGATCGCCTCTCTGCCTTCCGGCGAAGTCAGCCAATTGACCAACGCCATTGCGCCCTGATTATTCAGCGTCGGATAGCGCTGCGGATTAACCGCGATGACTCCATACGGATTGAACATTTTCGGATCCCCCTCGACCAGCGTCTCCAGCCCGGTCTTGTCTTTGTAGGCCGCATAGGTTGCGCGGTCGGTCAACGTATAGCCTTCGAGTTGGGCCGCCATCGTTAGCACCTGTCCCATGCCCTGTCCAGCTGACACGTACCAGGTACCTTTAGCATCAACGCCGGCACCCTTCCAATAGTCCTTTTCCATCTGGTGCGTGCCCGATTCATCGCCGCGCGAAATAAATTTCGCGCCGCTCGCGCTGATTTTCTTCATCGCCGCGAGCACATCCTTGCCGCCGCGCGCGCGCGCCGGATCGCTTTTCGGACCGACGATGATGAAATCGTTATACATCACGTCCCTTCGCACCGAACCAAAACCGGCCGCCATGAACTTGTCCTCGAGCGGCCGCGCATGCACGAGCAGCACGTCCGCGTCGCCGTTCTCGCCGAGCTTCAGTGCCGCGCCGGTGCCGACCGCAACCACGCGCACCTTGCCGCCGTATTTGGCTTCGAATTTCGGCAGCAGGTACGTCAGCAGCCCGGAGTTTTCCGTGCTGGTCGTTGTCGCCAGGCGAATGTCTTCGGCGGCGCCCGCGACCGTGCTCACGGTGATGGCACAGGCGAACAACTGAACACAAAGCCATCGCAGTGGTTTCCTCGTCATATTCTTTTCACGAAACCAACGAGTTTGCCTTTATATGCTCTCATATACATAATGTGAATATCGAGTGGATCATTTGCCATGTTATCAGGTAATAATCCTCATACAATATGCATTATATTTCATATGTTGCAAGTTAGGCTTGAGTGCAGTTGGTCGCTCGGACGCGGTTCGCCCGTCGCGCTAGATCCGGTATTGCTGCCGTTGCTCGGCGCGATCGAACGCACCGGATCACTCGCGCGCGCGGCGCACGAGACGGGATTGTCGTATCGGCACCTGTGGGGCCTGATCGGCAAGTGGAGCGATCGGCTCGGCGAACCACTCGTAACCATGCAGCAGGGGCAAGGCGCGCGCCTCGCGCCGCTGGGCGTAACACTGCTGCGCGCGCAGGCGCGGGTACAAAAACGACTGGAACCTCGCCTTCAAAGCCTGGCGCAAGAAATCGAGCGCCAGATAGAAGGACTCGCAACCGCAAAACGCCCAAGCCTGGTGCTGCACGCGAGCCACGACGTGGCGCTGGCGCAACTGCGAGATTCCATCAACCGCGGCCATCGACTGCAGCTTGCACTGCAATTCCACGGCAGTCTCGACAGTCTTGCGTCACTTGCGCGCGGAGACTGCAATGTCGCTGGTTTTCACGTTGCGCGCACGAAATCGCCTGACGACCTGCTGCGCGCGCCATACGACCGGTGGCTCAAGCCGCGCACTCACCTGCTGATCCGGTTTGTAAAACGCAATCAGGGACTGATGGTGCCGCACGGCAACCCGCGCAGGATCCGCTCGCTGCGCGATCTCGCGCAGCGGCGCGCGCGCTTTATCAACCGCCAGTCCGGCTCAGGCACACGTATCCTGTTCGATCGCTTGTTGCAACGCGCTTCGATTGCACCTGACCGCATTAGCGGTTACCCGCAGGAGGAGTTCACCCACGTCGCGGTCGCCGCACAGGTTGCGAGTGGTGGCGCGGATGCCGGATTCGGCATCGAAGCGGCCGCTGCGCAGTACGGTCTCGATTTTATTCCGCTGATCGAAGAACAATATTGGTTTGGCTGCCGCAGAAGCGATATCAACAAGCCCGCGGTGGCGGCTTTTATCGACGCGCTGCGTGGCGCCGAATTCAAGGCGATCACGGCCCACCTTGCGGGGTACGATGCCCGTGCCGCAGGAGAAGTTGTGCCGCTTGCGCCGAGCAGCACTGCGGCGGACAAACGAATCTCCGCGCCGCATCGGTCCCCCGTAGTAATACGAAAAACGCAAAGCGCGTGAGCACAACCCGCACGAATTGCCGCGCAGCGAGTTTAGCAGGCTGATGCAGAACCCCATGGGGCCGCGGCGATGCTGTGCGGGGCGAGATGCGCGACGCGAGCCGCAGACGAATAGCTGGACTATTCGCAAGGCTCGCAACAAAGCAGATGATCGCGCGAGCCGTAGACGGAGCGAAGCAAGGCCGGGGAGCGCGATCGATGGCCCGCCTGCGCTGCGCCGTTGCCTTGGCGCGGCCGTTGCGGCGGGCCCCGCACAGCACCGCCCCGAAGGGTTTGCGCGAAAAATGCCCAGCTGCGGCGTTGCGCGTCTCGTCGAACAGAACGAGCGTTCGACCTTCGTCGCGCGCCTTGCATCTGAGCACTTTTCGTTCAAACGCGGCTCCCAGCGGGTTCTGCATCAGCCTGCTTGAGAACGCAATGCAGCGCATTCACGCGTTTGCGGTAAAATTGCAATCATCGCATTGAATACCCCCCAGAAGATCAGATCGATGAACGAGCCCGCCCCATCAATCCGCCAGCTCAGTTGCGCTGACGATTACGATCCGAACTCGATGCCGGTCGCCAAAGCGCGCGACTTCATCGCGCGCTTTTTGACGCCGGTGTCTGCGGTCGAACGGCTCCCGATCCGCACTGCACTTGGACACGTGCTGGCCGAGGACGTGGTGTCGCCGCTCGACGTGCCGGCGCACGACAATTCGGCGATGGATGGCTACGCCGTGCGTTTTTCCGATCTCAACGCGAGCGGCGAAGTCACGCTCAAAGTCGCCGGCACCGCGTTTGCCGGCGTGCCATTCCAAGGCGATGCCCAAGCGGGCGAATGCGTGCGCATCATGACGGGCGCGGTGATGCCTTCGGGCTGCGATACGATCGTAATGCAGGAACACGTCGAAGCCAAAGATGATGCGATCAAAATCGGCGGCGCTCACAAACGCGGACAACATCTGCGCCACGCAGGCGAAGATTTGAAAGCCGGCCAGACTGCACTCAAGCGCGGGTTATTGCTGCGGCCTGCGGAAATCGGCCTCATCGCCTCGCTCGGCATCGGCGAGATCGGGGTCTATCGCAAACTGCGCGTGGCTTTTTTTTCGACCGGCGACGAGCTGCGTTCGATCGGCACGCCGCTCGGCGAGGGTCAGATCTACGACAGCAACCGCTACACATTGCACGGAATGCTCACGCGCCTGGGCTGCGAAGTGATCGACATGGGTGTGGTACGCGACGATCCCAACCTGCTTGAACAGGCGTTCAACACAGCGGCCCAGGCTGCCGATGTCGTGATCACGAGCGGCGGTGTCTCGGTCGGCGAAGCTGATTACGTGAAGGATTTGCTCGAGCGCCTCGGCGAAGTCGTGTTCTGGAAAATCGCGATGAAGCCCGGGCGCCCGCTTGCGTACGGCCGCATCGGCAGCGCGCATTTCTTCGGGCTGCCCGGCAATCCGGTGTCGGTGATGGTGACCTTCTATCAATTCGTGCGCGACGCGCTGCTGAAACTAGCGGGATGCGATCCGGTGACACCGCTTCCTAGTTTCAAGGTGCCGTGCGCGAGCAGCCTCAAAAAAGCGCCCGGCCGCACCGAATTTCAACGCGGCGTGCTGACGCAGGATACGGCGGGCGACTGGAGCGTGCGCGTCACCGGCGAACAAGGCTCGGGCATTCTGCGTTCGATGTCGGAAGCCAACTGCTTTATCATCCTGCCCGAGGCGCAAGGCAATGTCGCGGCCGGAACCCTGGTGCAGGTTCAGGTGATGGAGGGCGTAGTTTAGCCACGTCGACCAACACCCGATCTGCGCCGTCACTGATAAGAAATCCGCACCAAGGACGATTCGCATGCCGTCATATCCCGAGTTCTCCGGGCGCGTTGTCGCGGTCACCGGCGCGGCGCAGGGAATCGGCGCGGTGACTGCGCGCGCGTTCGCCGAGCAGCATGCATGCGTGGCGCTGCTCGATCTCGATGCGAAGGGCGCGCAGCAGGTCGCGGCAACAATCGCCGCCACCGGCGGACGCGCGACGGTCTTGCATACCGATGTCACCGACGAAAAATCGGTGGCTGCCGCCATCGCCGGCACCGTTTCCGAATTCGGCGGTCTTGACGTGCTCGTCAATTGCGCCGGCGGCTACGGCCGGCTCGCGACCGTCGAGGACATGCCACTCGAAGAATGGGACCGTACCGTAGCGCTCAATCTGCGCAGCGTTTTTCTGACCTGCCACGCGGCAATCCCGCATCTCAAGCGCTCCAAGGCCGGGCGCATCATCAACGTCGCATCGATTTCTGGCCGCACCGTGCAAGTCGCATCGTCTCCCGCGTACGGCGCTGCCAAGGCCGGCGTGATCCAGCTCACGCGCTTCCTCGCCTACCAGCTTGGCCCGGACGGAATCACCTCGAACGCGATCGCGCCGATTACGACGCTTACACCGCGCGTTGCGGCGCTGCGCAGTGAGGCCGAGGTCGAACGCATCGCGGCGCAGGTCCCGCTGCGACGCCTCGCGGTCCCCGAAGATCATGCGCAGGCAATGCTGTTCCTCGCCTCCGATGCCGCCGCTTACATCAACGGTGTGGCGCTCGATATCAACGGCGGCCGCGTCATGATGTGATGCGCGGTCAACGCGACACCATGGATACGATGGATAAGACGGCAAGCGCACCGCAAATGAACATCTCGCGTGCTTAGCGTCAACGCGCTCGAATGCGTGCGCGGCGAGCGCAGGCTCTTCAGCGGCGTCAATTTTGAGTTGAAGCCGCAGACGCTGCTCGAAGTACGCGGCGCCAACGGCAGCGGCAAGACGAGCCTGCTGCGCCTGCTGTGTGGACTGCTCGCGCCGGCTTCCGGATGTATCGCGTGGAACGGCGGTGACATCCATGCGTCGGGCGAGGAATACCGCGCTCAATTCGCCTATATCGGACACCTCAATGCGGTCAAAGACGAGCTGACCGGACTCGAAAATCTCCTTTTCTCGGCACGCATTGCCGGCCTCGTGTGCAACGCCGCAAGCGCGGATCAGGCGTTGCACGAGTTGGGACTCAGCGACTTTCGGCATCTGCCATGCAAGGTGTTGTCGCAGGGGCAGCGCCGCCGTGTGGCACTCGCGCGCCTTTACCTGAGCGCGGCACGGCCGCTGTGGATACTCGATGAGCCTTTCGCCGCGCTCGACAGCGCCGCGTGCGAACTCGTCCGTGCAAGGCTTGAATCGCATCTGCAGCAGGGCGGCATGGTTGTGCTGAGCACGCACCATGATATAGCGATCAGCGCGCGCTCGACGCAGCGCCTCGAGCTCGGGCAGTGAGTACCGGCATGCTCGATGTCGTGCGCAGCCTCGCGGGCCGCGACTTGCTCGCCGCGCTGCGCAGTCGCGCCGATGTGCTGACGACATTGATTTTCTTCGTCATCGTCGCCAGTCTTTTCCCGCTCGGTGTCGGCTCCGACACAGCGCTGCTGCGCATGATCGGTCCCGGCGTGGTGTGGGTCGCGGCGCTGCTGGCATCGATGCTGGCGCTGGGACGCCTGTTCGCAAGCGATTATGCCGACGGCACGCTCGAACAGCTCACACTGGCGCCGCAGCCGCTCGGCATGCTGGTGCTTGTCAAAGTCGCGGCGCATTGGCTGGTCTCGGGGCTGCCGCTGGTCGTGGTTGCGCCGCTGCTCGGACTGCAGTTCGACCTCGGCACCGACGCGCTGCTCGTTCTGCTAGCATCGCTGCTGCTGGGCACGCCGACGCTGAGTCTGATCGGCGCCATCGGTGCCGCGCTTACGCTGGGATTGCGCGGAGGCGGCGCGCTGCTGTCGCTGCTGGTGCTGCCGCTGTATGTGCCGGTGCTGATATTCGGCGCCGGAGCGGTCGAGGCGAGCGCCACAGGGCTGGGCGCAGCGGCGCATTTGTCGCTGCTCGGAGCGCTGCTACTGGTAGCGTTGGTATTCGCGCCATGGACTACCGCCATTGCGCTGCGGATAGCCGTCGAATAAGAAGACACCGGACGGCTTGCGAATTTTATTGTCATGAACATCAACTGGTTTAAATATTCGTCGCCGCAGACTTTCTATCCGCTTGCGGGCAAGCTTGCACCGTGGTTTTTCGCGGCCGCGGCATTATTCGCCGTGTGGGGTCTGTACATCGGCTTTTTCGCCGCGCCGACGGATGCCCAGCAAGGAGAGGCCTACCGCATTATTTTCATCCATGTGGCCGCGGCGTGGATGTCGATGTTCATTTACGTCGTCATGGCGTTCTGGGCCGGAATCGGACTTGCGTTCAACACGCGGATGTCGTCGATGATGGCCTCCGCACTCGCGCCCACCGGCGCGCTGATGACTTTTATCGCGCTGTGGACCGGGTCGCTGTGGGGAAAGCCGATGTGGGGCGCCTGGTGGGTATGGGATGCGCGCCTGACCTCCGAGCTGATCCTGCAGTTTCTCTATAACGGTTTCATGGCGCTGCAGGCGTCCATCGATGACCCG
>DASYSI010000220.1:0-3506 GCA_036003485.1 Burkholderiales bacterium
GCGCCGTGTCCCGCGAAATAGAACAGGCCGACGGCTTTGGTCTTGGCGAGGCTTTCACTGTAGACGCGTATCGCGTCGCGGATACCCGCTTGCGTGAGATCCAGACCCAGCGTCACGCCAAAGCCCGCGCTCTTGAGCACGCCAGCCATGCCCTGCGCGTCATTGACGGGGTTCTTGAGCGGGGTTTGTTTGTATTTGCTGTTGCCGATCACGAGCGCCTGTTTCGGCGCGCGCAAGAGCCCAGCTCCGGACTGGGCAAACACGCCTGACCACGGACACAAGACTGCAGCACCGCCTGCCATGGCGGCCTTTATCATTCGGCGTCGATTCCAATTGTTCATGCGATATATTGGAGGCGGTCAAGATTTTCGTAATCAGATTTTATAGCAGCCCGGCATGGAGAAGTTATCGTTGTGGTGAGCGATGGGCCACGATGGACCGCTATACTCACCTTCCTCCCTTGCGGGGGAAGGCCGGAATCGGCGCCATAGAGAAACGCAGCTGACCCCCCACCTCAGTCCTCCCCACAAGGGGAGAGGAAGTTTCGATGTCATGGCTTAGTCGTCGGCGTTTAGCAGGTCGCAAACCACCCGTTTCGAAATGCCCGCTGTGCGACCCGCACGTGTTGGCAGCGTGAATATTCACCAATCCTGCGTGCAATGCTGCACGGACGCTCGATAGCACCTGGTGCAGACTGTGGATGATTGCGCTGCATTCCGCGACTTGCGCCGGGTTTTGACGATCGACTCGACTGAGAAAGTTTGCCATGTTCAAACGAGGAATCTACTGGCTTACAGCGCTTGTGTTGATGTTGTGGCTGTTCGCTTATCCTAAGGTTGCGCGAGCTGAAAGCGTAGCGATGATAACCGACATCGCCGGCGTAATAACCGAGCCGGCCGCATCCGCTAAAACAATTAACACAATCCTCGCGGAGATCGAGGCGAATACCCGCCTGCAACTCGCCGACGCGGCTCAGCTTGTTGTCATTTACCTCGGATCGGGCAGCGAATACACGATGCGCGGCCCGGCACTGATCGAGTTCAGGTCGAGCGAGCCGGTGGCAATTAACGGTGCACAACCCGTGCGACGCGCGAGCCCGCTTGCGGCGCGCGGTGCAGCCGTTCGCATCAGACCGGTCGGGGTCACGCAGGCAGTGCTCGTGATGCGCAGCGCGCGGCCGGCGGCGCGCATTCGGCTGCTCAATCTTTCCGGAACGCAAACGCTCGAGACCCAGGCTGAGTTCCGCTGGCAGGCGCCGCAGCCTGCGCTCAAATACCAGTTTGAATTGATCGACGACACCGGCCGCACGCTGCACGAGGCGCAACTCGAGACGACTACCCTCAGGTTACCGGCGAGCGTGCAACTCATCGAAGGCGTGCCTTATACGTGGGTAGTATCCGCGCGGCTGCCCGATGGCCGTAAGTATTCGAATGCCGGCGATTTCAGAGTCGCGCCCGCCAACCTGCGCGTGCAGGTTGAAGCGCTGCGTCCTGCAGTGTCGGCACCGTTGTCGACACGCGTTGCCTACGCCGCGTGGCTCGATCAAATGGAACTCAAAGACGAAGCACGCAAATACTGGCGCGCGCTGTCAGCGGAACGTCCGGAGGATGCACGACTGAAGGCGCTGGCGGGGGAGTGATCATGCAAACAAACCTCACGTCGGCGCGCTGCTGATAGTCGCCACAGATTCAAGAACGGCTGCGCGTAGCTGAATCTTGCGTGAAGAATCGCTCGGTTTCTCCATCACTCCGTTACGTTGCCGCTTTGCTGCTCCTCGTGGGTACGGCGGCGCTCGCAGCAGAGCCGGTGCGTGTGGTCGAAACCCATGCCGTGCCGAAGGAGGAGCTGCCCGTTGCGCGAGACGCGTCGCACGATCTGCGGCTTTCGCTCTACACCTTTCAGGGTGGGCGCTGGATGCGACACGAGATTTTAGCGGCCGCTCTGGATTCGGCGCGCGTGCTTGCTCAGTGCGGAATCGCGCTGACGCGCGCCGAGCTTCGGGTGCTTACGGCGCCGCGCCGGTTCCATTTTTATTCCACTCCCGTATCAGGCGAGCTGCTGCGCGAAATCGAAGTCGCGAAGCCCGCGGTTTTCTTTGTCGAAGACACGCTTAACCGTCCCGCGTACGATGCGGAGGCGATCGGTCTGGAAAATTCCGCGACGCGTCGCGAGCTTGCCAACACCGTGTGGTTCGCCTATGGCGCGCGTGACCTGCCGCTGGCGCTCGCCCACGAGCTCGTGCATGTGCTCTCGGACAGCGGCGGGCATAGTGAGGAGCCTGGAAACCTGATGCGGACCGAGACTTCGCCGCAGAATACGCACCTGTCCGAGATCCAGTGCGAACGCATGCGAACGCGCGGAGAAGCGAACGAGCTGCTTACGCGCCGCGTTGCGTCACCAGCGGAAAATAAAAAATAGGCGAGCTATTAAAACGTCGGCGGCGATTTGGGGCACGCGCACGAAAATGCGCGAGCTCATGAGCGTTTCCCGCGGCCGGCCCGTTCAGTCCGCGCTGTGGCGCTGGATGAAATCGAGCGTTTCCCTGGCGCAGCGATCGGGATCGGTCACCGCGATGTGGTAGGAATCTCCGGGCAATACGAGCAGCTCCGAGTTCGGCACCTGCTCCTGCCACGCGCGCGTCTGCTCGATCGATGCAAGGCTGCTGCCTTCGGTCGTGATGACGAGCATCGGGCATTTGATTTTCGGGATGTCGGCCGAGATGTCGGTGAAATTGATTGCGCCGACGAAACCCAGCACGCTCGAGAGCGGCGTGCGGCCCATGAATTTGATCCACCATTCGACCGCCTCGGGCGGGAACGTGGTGCCGAGCCGCGCCGCCATGCCGCTGCGCGCGCGCGCTTCGATGCCGTCCTCTTCGATCGCCTTCAGCAGTGCCGCTCTCTTGTCCGGCCGCTGCGGCGTCGGCGATCCCACCACGGTCAGCGTGCGCACGCGCTCGGGGCGACGCGCCGCGAATGCGCGCGCAATGGTGCCGCCGATTTTCGCGCCGACGAGATGGAAGCGCTCGATGCCGAGCGAGTCCATCAACTGCACGAAGTCGTCGATCACGAGATCCATCGACCATGGAAAATCGCGCGGCATCGGCGTTGAATCGGCGAAGCCGCGCGTATCGGGCCGCACCACCTTGTAATGGCGCGCAAGCTGCGGCACCCAGCCGTACCACGCAGCGCCGCCTTCATGATTGCCGTGCACCATCAGCACCGCGTCGGATTCGCGCCACGGATCGGTATAGTCGTCAAGCCAATAGTTCATGTCGAGGGTGGGCTTGATTCGCGCGGTCGGCATCGCAATTCTCCTCTATGATTTGTCCGGGCGAATGCCGGCGTCCCGAATTACTTTTCCCCACTTCGCCATTTCGGATTTTATCCGGGCCGCAAGTTCCTCCGGCGTGCTCGCCACGGTTTCGACGCCGGTATTGAAGTGCCGCTCTTTCACGTCGGGCCTGTTGAGCACCTTCGCGATCTCGCGGCTCAGCAGCGTGACGC
>DASYSI010000221.1:0-8096 GCA_036003485.1 Burkholderiales bacterium
GTAACGCCGGAAATGGGCGTAAGCCTGCTCGCCGACGCGTTTGTGGTTACGGTGGTGGGCGGAATGGGTTCGCTTACCGGCGCGGTGGTCGCGGGCGTGCTGGTCGGCGTGGTGGTGAGCCTGACTTCGCTGGTCTCGCCGGAAGCGGGCCGGGTGTCGATCTTCATCCTGATGGCAGTCGTGCTGCTGGTGCGCCCGCAAGGTTTATTCGGCCGCTCGAGCGTGATGGGGTGATGCGGGTGAGTTTGGAAGATAATGCGCCCGGCGATAAACTGCGTGGCGCGCTCGACGCGATCGCGCGCCACCGCGTCGCCGCAACCATCGTGTTTCTGATCGTATTCCCGTGGCTCGTGCCGTATCACACGCTGGCGATCAATATCCTGATCTGGGGGCTGTTCGCGCTCGGCTTCAACCTGCTTTACGGTTACGCCGGCCTGCTGTCATTCGGTCACGCCGCTTTTTTCGGGGTCGGCAGCTACGGCTGCGGTATCGCGATCGTGCACCTCGGCTGGCCGTGGTTCGTGGCCATCGCGGCCGGCATCGCATTCGCGGCGGTGGTAGCGCTCATCATCGGGTTTCTCGCGATCCGCACGCGCGGCATCTACTTTTCGATGGTCACGCTGGCACTGGCCGAGTGCGTCTACTATATTTTTTACAAGTGGGAAAGCATAACCGGCGGCGAGAACGGACTGCGCGGCATCAACGTGTCGACCGTCAATGTGCTGGGTATCAATATCGATTTTATCGATCCGGTCAACAAGTATTACGTGATGCTGGCATTCGTCGCGTGCGCGCTGTGGTTGTTTTCGCGCATTCTCGCCTCGCCGTTCGGCGCGGTGCTCGAAGCGATGCGCGAGAACGAGACGCGCGCCGCGGCGTGCGGCTATAACGTCGCGCGCACCAAGCTCGCCGCCTTCGTTCTGTCGGGCGCTTTTTGTGGGCTCGCCGGGGCGTTGCGTGCGCTGCACCTGTCCACCGTGCCGGTCGAGGTGCTGCAGATCGCCACCTCAGGCGAAATAGTGATCATGGCGCTCCTGGGCGGCTTCGGTACATTCTTCGGGCCGTTCGTCGGCGCCGGTGTGTTCCAGTTGTTCGGCGACGTGCTGACGTTGTGGACCGTTCACTGGCAGCTTTACCTCGGCGCGACTTTCATCATTTTCGTGTTGTTCTTTCCGCGCGGGATCTGGGGATCGATCGTGCACTGGCTGCGTGTCAGGTAGATTTCCGGATGAAACCAGACACCGAAGGCATTCTGGCAGCGCACGGCGTAGGCAAGAAGTT
Source organism: Burkholderiales bacterium (assembly GCA_036003485.1). GTDB lineage: Bacteria > Pseudomonadota > Gammaproteobacteria > Burkholderiales > SG8-41 > PALSA-1004. Next base: position 1,282 of record DASYSI010000221.1, read on the forward strand.
CGGCGGATTCGTCGCGCTCAACAACGTGTCGGTGAGTTTCGCAAAGGATAGGCTCGCGGCGATCATTGGCCCGAACGGCGCCGGCAAGAGCACTTTCTTCAACGTCATTTCCGGCGCGTTCCCGCCGTCGAGCGGGCGCGTGAGCTTCGAGGGACGCGACATCACCGGGTTGCCGCCGCACGCATACGCACGCCTGGGTGTTGCCAAGTCGTTTCAGATTACCAGCGTGTTTCCGCGTCTGACCGCGCGCGAAAACGTTCGCATTGCGGCGCAGATGAAGACCAAGCGCTTCGACCTGTGGACCGCGCGCGCCGGCATACGCGAGCTGATCGAGCGCGCCGATGGATTGCTCGAGCGAGTCGGCATCGTCGCCAGGCACGACGCCATGGCGCAGGACCTTGCGCACGGCGAGCAGCGCTGCCTCGAGATCGCGATGGCGCTCGCGTGCGAGCCGCGCTTGCTCCTGCTCGACGAGCCCACCGCGGGCATGTCGCCGGAAGAAACGATGACGATGATGGATTTGATCGTCAAACTTTCACACGAACGTACCGTAATTCTCGTCGAGCACAAGATGAAGCTCGTCATGGGCATCTGCCAGCATCTCGTGGTGCTGCACCACGGCGAGCTGCTCGCGCAGGGCGCCCCCGACGACATCCGCGCCAACGACGAAGTAAAACGCGTCTATCTCGGCCAAAAGAGCGTCTGATGGCGTTGCTCGTGCTCGACAATCTCAACGCCTGGTACGCCCACAGCCACGTGCTGCAGGGCGTGACGCTTCACGTCGAAGCGGGTGAGATCGTCACGCTGGTCGGGCGCAATGGCGCCGGCAAGACGACGACGCTGAAAACGATAATGGGACTCGTGGCGAAGCATAGCGGCCGTATCGGATTCGACGGCATCGACGTGGCCGGCGAGCCCGCTTACCGGCGCTATCACCGCGGCTTGGGTTACGTCCCTGAGGAGCGGCGTATCGTGCAGGGCTTGTCGGTGCTCGAAAACCTGCAGCTAGGGCTCATTGCATCGCCGCACCGCGCGCGCGAAAGCGAAATTATCGAGCGCATCTCGCGCACATTCCCGCGCTTGAAGCAGCGCCTCAGTCAGCTGGGTGAAACACTGTCCGGCGGCGAACAGCAGATGCTCGCGATCGCGCGCGCGATGATGTCCGAGCCGAAGATGATTCTGCTCGACGAACCCTCCGAGGGCATCATGCCGATTCTGGCCGACGAAATGTTCGAGCTCTTCGCAGAGATGAAGCGCGCGGGCACCACCATTTTGCTCGTCGAGCAGAACGTCGAGCGCGCACTGTCGATCTCGGACCGCGCCTACATCATGGACCACGGCGTGATCGTGCATCACGATACGGCGGCGAAATTGCTCGCCGACAAATCGATTCAAGACCGGTACTGCGCGGTGTAAGGCGAGCTTGGGATACTGGACGCGCTAGAATATGGCGGTAGCGATACTCGAGAAGCGCGCGGAGATCCCAACTCTATCGCAGCGGGGCACAAAGCCATGAATACCATGCCGGGCGGAGCCATTCTCGGCGGTGCGCTGCTGCCTCACGCGCCGCAGTTCTTTACGCGTCCCGCGACCGAAGACGCGGCTACGATTGCGCGCGTCGAGCGCATCGCCGCGGCGATAGGCGAGCGACTGTCCGCACTCAAGCCCGACGTCTGGGTGACGATCTCCAACGATCATACGCAGCAGTTTTTCCTCGACTGCGCTCCGCCCTTCACGCTGCACGTGGGGCGGGAAGCGCGCGGGGCATTTGCAGGGCACGAGTTTCGCTATCCCATCGCAAGCGAAGTGTCGTTTGCGGTAATTCGCGAGTTGTATGGCCAGGGGTTCGATCCCGCTTTCAGCAGTACCGCTGAAGCGGATTATGCGCTTGGCATACCGCTTACCCATCTCGGTGTAAGCGGCCCGATCCTGCCGGTATTCGTAAACGCCTATCTCCCGCCGCAGCCGACGATGCTGCGCTGCTATGCATTCGGCCGGGCCATGGCGGCGGCGCTGAGCGTGCTGGAAGTACGGGCGGTCGTGGTGGCGAGCGGCGGAATGTCGCATTTTCCAGGCACCGATCGCTACGCCGAGCCTGCTACGGATTTTGACCGGGCGCTGCTCGAATCGATTCAGCGCGGCGATCTGCAGACGCTGGCCGGGCTGCATGAACGGCAGCTTGACGCCAGCGGCAACATCGAGCTTCGGTGCTGGGCCGTGGCGGCTGGCATGCTGGGTCAGCGCGTTCCCGACGCCATCGAGTTCAATCCGAGCTGGCACCATAACTACTGCTCGCTGGGATTCTGGCAGCCGGTTCTAGCTGCCGCGGCGCCACACTATCCTTCAACCAAACCTGAGCTGGTGGCTCTCGTGCGTGCGCTCCACGCGCTCGCCCACGATTCATCGGCTCGAGACGCTTACCGACTCGACGCCGCAGGCTTTGCCGCAGCGAGCGAGCTTCCAGCCGAGCACGCCAGATTGCTGCAAGCAGGAGATTTCAAAGCGATGGTAGCGCTCGGCGTACACCCGCTGGTGCCGTTTCTCGCGCGTCTCCAGCTTGAGCGCGAGCAGGCTTCAAAGAGCTGATGCCAGCGCCGTGTGACGACCCCTTACGCTAGATCGGGACCGCCATCGCTTCAAAGGCAGAATCGCAGTTGACAAGGTCGACGCGTTTGTGGGCGATGCGCCACATAGATTCCTGGTAGCGCAGCCGATGCGTTTGGCGTCCGGCAAAAAGACGCTGACGCTCGAGCCGATACTCGATCATCACAACGTTGGAACTGACGGCAAACTCGCCCACGTCCGAGTCGGGCGGGGCGACGGTCACGTTGCTGACCAGATGAACGGTGCGCGAAGGCGGAGTCTGCACATGGATAAGTGGATGCTCGAGCCTATCGATTCGCGTTTTCATCAAATCGCGGTCGTCATAAAATAACGAGGCTTGATTGAACGGGCTCTGCTGGTCGTGCGCAGCCGGCACCCAGTAGATTCCGTCTTCGGTAAATAACGCCATCCAGTCACGGAATCGACGCTCATCGAGCAGGCGCGCTTCGTGGATCAGAAATTGTTCAGCCGCCTCGCGGCCGATCTGGGTAGCCTCATGCGGAAGCGGCATATTCATTTTCAGACCTCGCACATGTAGTCGCGCCACGCGGCGTACTGCGCTCGAACCGCCATCTCGTGGGTCGCCAATGCGCGCAGGCCGCCGTGCGCTTCGTCGGATTCCTCGGCGCCGAGCCCGCGCGAGATGTCCACCCAGTCGGTTCCGCGGCTGGCGAGCCCGGCCTGGGCGCGCGCGAAAGCTTCAAGATCATCGCTTTGAACGAAAGAGGCCGCTGCATGTGTGACGTTGAGCAGGCGGATGTTGCGGGAATTCATTTCCGGCGGAGCGCCGACCAGGCGCACGGGAAAAATGGTCACTTCTGTCATGTCCACGGCGAGTGGCTTGATGACGCGCACGTGGATATTGAGGCCCATGATCGAGACGTTGGGATAAACGAGCGTATTGTGAAGCCGCGGTGTAAGTATCTGCTCGGCCCGCTCTGAACCGACTCGCTCGGCGAGAACGAGCTTGTACTCGTTCCACACTGCGCTGCTGCGTTTGCTGTCATCGAGCGCGGTATTGCTCGTCCATCCATGCCCGCGGCCGACGGTGAAGCTTTTTCGCCGTGCCCAATCGGCCGCGGTGCGGCTTCCCTCCACAACCTTGGCCCCCGTCGCATCACCTTCGCGCCGCGAGAACTGCACGCCCTCGCGACTCACCGTCGACGCGTGACTGAACGGCACATGATAGGAATCAAGCACGTTTTCAACCTGCAGCTTCCAGTTGCCGCGATAAATATAGCGGTGCATGCCTGCGTCAAACGCGATTTCGCCCGCCGGGGCACGGTCGACGAGATCGTCGATGTTGGCACGGATCGGCGCGATATGCTCGTCGAAGCTTGGGCCCGACTGCGCGAGACTCGCGAACACAAAGCCGCGGTACTCGCCTACGCGTGGCGCATGCGCGAGTCCGTGCTTGCGCTTGTCGAATTCGGTGCCGCAGCCTTCCGGCACCGGCACTGCTAAAAGTGATCCGTCCGTATCGTAAGTCCAGCCGTGATAGAGACAAGTGAATTGCTTGCGTTGGCCGCAGCGTTCATTCAGGACCTTGGGGCCGCGATGCGCACATCGGTTTAGCAGGACCTGCAGCGAACCGTCGCGATGCCGCGTGAAGATCACGGGCTCGCGCCCCAGCTCTGTCGTCACAAAGTCGCCGGGCTTGGGAACCTGGCTCGCGTGCCCGACGAAGAGCCACGCGCGGCCGAATAACCGTTCCATTTCGAGTTCGAATATCGCCGGATCAGAATAGACGCGACGATGAACGCGACCCGGTTCCACGAGATCGCGAATCGATCGCGAATTGAAGGCAGCTTCCATCATAGGAATGTTCATCAACCGTAAAAATAATAATATCATACTGATAATGCTTATCGAGGATTGCGCAAATGAATCAGTTCTGCCCAACTCCCGCCTCGCATGCGTATGCATCGCGGGTTGCCGGCGCGAGGTCATTCAGGTGTTCGCTCATTTGCGCAGGCACTTTGCTTGCGGCGTGCTTCGCGGCCGCGCCTCGAGCCGCGGACTGGCCGACGAAATCGGTGCGTATCGTCGTGCCTTATGTGCCGGGGGGGAGTGCAGATCTACTCGGACGCCTTATTGCTATCAAGCTCGGTGAGATTTTCAACCAGACCTTTGTGGTGGAGAACCGCGGAGGGGCGGGGGGCGTCGCTGGGTCGGAGCTTGTCTCGGCCGCGAATCGCGACGGCTACACGCTGCTGATTTCCGGCGTCGGCTCGCACGTCCATGCGCCAGCGATGAAGAAGGTTTCCTACGATCCTCTTGCCGATTTCAGTCATATCGCTCTGCTCGGCGGCCCGCCTGGCGTGCTCGTCGTTAACTCGAACTTCCCGGCTCGCGACCTCGCCGGTCTTGTCGCGGCGGCCAAGACGCAGTCACTTTCGTATGGCTCCGCGGGGACTGGAACGCACGGCCACCTTACCGCAGAACTTTTTAAAATGACCGCGCACATCGACATGATCCATATCCCGTACAAGGGCGCCGGTCAGACGATTATCGATTTGCGTGGGGGCCACATTCCGGTCGCAATCGCAACGCTCGTTGCAGCAGCCGCGCAAATGCGCGCCGGCGCGATCCGGGCGCTCGCGGTGTCTTCAGAGCGACGCGTCAAATCGTTTCCCGATGTTCCAACGTTTGCCGAGCTGGGTTACCCGGGAATTGTAGCCATTACGTGGTTCGGGCTCGCAGGCCCCCAAAAAATGCCCCAAGAGCTCATCCAGCGGCTCAACATCGAAGTGCGCAAGGCGATGCAGGCACCAGACATTCGCGAGCGTCTCGCTGCAGAATCGATCGAGCCGAATGATCTCAACCCCGCCCAGGTCACCGAATTCGTGCGCTCCGAGATCAAGCGCTGGACCCCGGTTGTAAAGGCCGCTGGTGTAAAGCTTGATTGAAACCTTTTTGGGAACATAGGCAGCGCCGCATTAAATGACATGTCCGTCAATTAAATGTCATCTGAATTGTCACCGATTTACGTTAGGCACAACGCGGGCTAGGGCCTTTCGATGCAACGCTATCTGAATCTCAGCGGCACTTCGGGCGTTACTCACTATGAGATCGGCGTAGACCATATCCGTGTTTGGTTCGGTGCGGATAACCCCTATCGCTATTCTCACGTCGGCGCAGGTCGTCAGCATGTCGAACGCATGAAATCTCTCGCTGTTGCAGGCCGCGGGTTGGGCACCTACATCAGCCAGCACGTCCATAACAGCTATGATCGCCCAGGGTAGATATATCGGAGCGAGTTAATGTCATGTCTCACTCCAGTTCGAGCGCACACGTTGTCAGCGCCGTCGGCGCTGACTAGAGCCTCCTGATGCAGTTCGAATGGGATCCACCGAAAGCGCTGGCGAACGAAAGTATGCACGGGGTATCCTACGTCGCAAGTGGATGGTCATTCATGAAGGTCGAGCTCCCCTTCGGCGTCACACCTTAGCCGTCGCCAATACCGATATCATTTGCAAGTTCACAGGAGAAGTCATCATGCCGAACACCGTCCGCCTCCATCGCGTGCTCCGTGCAACAGCCGAAAAAATCTATCGGGCGTTCCTCGATGCCGATGCTATGGCCAAGTGGCTTCCGCCAAATGGATTTACTGGCAAGGTTCATCATGTGGACGCCAGGGTCGGCGGCACCTACAGGATGTCTTTCACGAATTTCACCACGGGGCACAGCCATTCATTTGGCGGCGAATACCTCGAACTGGTGCCATACGAACGCATTCGCCACACAGACAAGTTCGACGACCCGAACTTGCCCGGAGTGATGCAAACAACGGTATCCCTGCAGAAAGTGTCTTGTGGAACCGAGTTGAACGTAGTGCAAGAAGGAATCCCCGATGTCATCCCTGTTGAGGCATGCTATCTCGGGTGGCAGGAATCGCTCGTGCTGCTTGCCAAGCTTGTCGAAGCTGACATCAGCGAGTAGTCGAGTGATGTCCCACGAACAATCAACACTGCAGTCCTACTATGCTGCGCGGGCCTCGGAATACGACCGCATCTACTTGAAGCCTGAGCGCCAGACTGATCTTCGGACTATCGAGCACTGGTTACAGCCCAAGTTCGCGGGCGCGCGCGTGATCGAAATTGCATGCGGCACCGGGTACTGGACTCAGTTCATCGCGCCGGTCGCTTCGCATGTGTGGGCACTTGACGCTGCCCCCGAAACCATCAGCATTGCGAAGACCCGCGTCCCCG
>DASYSI010000222.1:0-7429 GCA_036003485.1 Burkholderiales bacterium
GCATCAGTCTGCTGCTGACCGAAGCCGCCGCACCGACTTCGTACTCCGTTGCGCGCAATATTTCTCCGCGTTCGATAATCGAGGCTTTGGTCGTCGTGCCGCCCATGTCGAGCGTGATGACGTTCTCGTAGCCGCCGTCGCGCGCAAGGCGTGCGGCGGCGACGACACCCGCCGCCGGTCCGGATTCGATGATAGTCACCGGGCGCTCGGCTGCCGCACGAGCACTGATGAGCCCGCCGTTCGACTGCATGACGAGAATCGGCGCATCGACATCGTATTGCCGCAGGCGCTCGCGCAGCACGTTGAGATAAGTCGCGATCAGCGGCGCAATATAGGCATTGACGACCGTAGTACTCGTGCGCTCGAACTCGAGCATCTCAGGCAGCACTTCGTGCGACAGCGACACGCGAATGTGCGGCAGATCGCGCTTGAGAATGTCACCGGCCCGCTGTTCGTGCTGTGGATTGCGGTAGGAATGCAGAAAGCACACAGCAACCGATTCGACGCAGCATTCCTTGAGCAGCGCGATCGCCGCATCCATCGCGTCCGGCTCGATGGCTGTCAGAACATTACCGCGCGCATCGATGCGCTCCGCAATCGGGATCCGCAGTTCGCGCTCGATGAGCGGCAGCGGTTTTTGCCAGCTCAGATTGTAAGACATCGGGATGCGTATGCGCCGCAGCTCCAGGACATCGCGAAATCCCGCCGTGGTCAGCAATGCGCTGCGAGCGCCCTTGCGCTCGAGAATCGCGTTGGTTGCAACCGTCGTGGCATGAACGATTTCGGTGACCTGACTTGGCAGCGAGCGCTGCTCCTCGCAGAAAGCGGTCACGCCTTTGACGATCGCCTCCGAATAGTCTGCCGGCGTCGACGGCTGCTTGCGCTTGTGCAGCGTCCCGTCAGCGCACAGAAAAACGAGATCGGTGAACGTGCCGCCGATATCTGCGCCGATGCGCAGCGGTTGTGCGGCCGCGTTCATGCCGATGCGAGTGCGATCTGCACATGCCGCTCACGTTCGCCGCGCAGCCTGCGCGTAGCGTCGGGATCGATTCGCCACGGCGAGCAAAGTATGCGCACGCCGTAATCGCGCTCCGCCGCTGCGAGCGAGACTTTGCCGTTGCGCACATCGTCGAGCACCCGCCGCGGGTCGCGTTCGAGCGGGTCGCCGTATCCACCGCCGCCAGCCGTCAGATGCCGGAATGCCTGTCCGTGGTGCAGCGGCCGCGTGAATTTGGTCGGAAGCTGGAGCCAGCCGCTATCGTCTTCGAGCAGATTGTTGGAAGGGGCCCCGGCTTTTCCGCCGGCAAGGCCGTAGGGCGGATTGCGGCGCCGATCGGATCGCAACTGGAAGGTAGCGCGCTTGCCCAGAAATCTCAACTGCCGTTCGACCGACATGCCACCGCGCCATTCCCCGGGCCCGCCGCTGTCGGTGACGAGCTCATACTTCTCGACCCTGATGGGCGCCTGATTCTCGACCATCTCGATGGGCGCATTGCCGATGTTGGCGGCCGGATTCGCGACTCCATCGATCCCTTCGCGCTCGAAACCGCCGCCCCACGCACCCATCAATGCTTCGCGAAACAATACGAAACGGTCATCGGCGTCGTAACCGCCGATGCTATAGCTGCTGGTGCCGCCTTCACCGGCCGCACGCGGCAGCAGCGGCACCGCCTGCGACAAAGCTCCGAACATTGCATCGATCAAACGAAACCCGCTGACGCCGCGTGCCGCGACGGCGGCGGGCCGCTGCGGATTGAACAGGCAGCCTTCGGGTGCGATGACGCGGATTGGCCGCATGAAGCCGGAGTTGTTCGGCGCATCGGATTCCATGATCGCGCGGATTGCGAAATACACGGCGGATCGGGCAAACGATAAAGTGGAATTGATCGCGCCTCTCACCTGCGGCGAGCTCCCGGTCAGATCGACCGTGAGCTCGTCATGCTCGACGCGCAACGACGCATGGACGGTCACCCGCTGATCGGGATTCACCCCGTCGTCGTCCAGATAATCGGTGTAGCTGTAGGTTCCATCCGGAATTGCGGCGATGGTGCGCCGCGCTTGGCGCTCGGAGTAGTCGAGAAGCTCGTCGAAGCGCTGCTCGAGCTCGTCCACGCCGTAGCGGGCGGCAAGCTCGCACATGCCGCGCTCGGCAATCCGGCACGCCGCTTCCTGCGCGTGCAGATCGCCGATGACCGTGTCGGGTACTCTCACATTGCGCGCGATCATTTTGAATAAAATGTCGTTCGGCACGCCACGCTCGTAGAGCTTGACGACGGGGATCTGCAAGCCCTCCTGGAATACCTCGGTCGAGTCGGCGGCACTCGATCCGGGCACGCGTCCGCCCATATCATTGTGATGTGCCACCAGGACTGCATAGCCGAGCAGATGATCGCGCACGAACACGGGCTTGAACATGAAAATGTCCGGCAGATGCATGCCGCCCTGATACGGATCATTCAGGATCACGATATCCCCGGGGGCCAGCGTGTCGCCGTACTCGGCGCGCACCGCGTCCATTGCGTCCGGGATCGACCCCAGGTGCAGCGGCAGGCTCAATCCCTGCGCGATCATGCGGCCCTGCCGGTCGCAAAACGCGCTCGACATGTCCATCGTGTCTTTCATGATCGACGAATACGCGATGCGCACGACGGTGAGCACCATCTCGTCGACCACCGAGCCGATGGCGTTCTTGACGAGCTCGAGCCGGACCGGGTCATGCGCCATACTTTTTCTCCATCTCACGGATCTCCTTCAGTCCAGCTATGTTCCAGAACTCGTCGAAGCCCAGCATACGATCCCAAACGGTCAGTGAATTGCCGCTCTCTCTGATCTCGCGCAGGACTTCCTGCATGGTCTTGCACGCCGCCATCAGGGCATGCACATAGAAGCACGCCGTCTTGAACCCCATCGCCTCGAGTTTGGCAACCGGCAGCCGCGGCACCATCCCGCTCGGCGAATGGTTGAACACGAGCGGTATGCGGCCGCGGAAGCGCTCGGCGATCGCCTTGATCTCGTCCATCGACTCGCGCATTTCCAGCCACAGCATGTCGGCGCCGGCTTTTATGTACGCGTCACCGCGATCGAGCGCTTTGTCGAGTCCTTCGACCAGCAGCGCATCGCAGCGCGCGATGATGACAAAGTCGGGGTCGCGCCGCGCATCGAGAGCGGCGCGGATCTTCTGCACCATCTCCTCGGACGGGATCAGCTTTTTCCCGAACATATGGCCGCAGCGCTTGGGCCAGACCTGGTCTTCGATGTGGATGCCGGCCACGCCCGCGCGCTCGAACTCGCGCACGGTGCGGCGCGCATTGATCGCGTTGCCGTAGCCGTTATCGGCATCGACGACGATGGGAATCTCGATCGCCTCGGCGATGTAACGCGCATTCCTCACCATCTCTTCCATGGTGACGAGCCCGACATCGGGATAGCCGCGACACATCGAAACGCCTGCGCCGGTTACCACGCACATTGGATAGCCAGCCTGCTCGACGATGCGCGCGCTCAATGCGTCGTGCGCGCCGCCGCCCACTACGATACGATCACCTTCCAGAAGTTTTCTCAGTTTGGCTCCGGGACTCATCGCTTCTCCTTCACGTTGACACCGATTGAATTACGTTCCTTCGCGCAGCGCCTTCTTGCGCACTCCGATGAGCCACGCCGCGAGCTGCAGCAACGCGAGCAGCACGATGGCGCCGACGAATACCTGCGAGAACGCGCCTTGCAGAAAAATCCCATAGTCGCCGTTGGATATGACGAGCGCGCGGCGCAGGCTCACTTCCATGCGGTCTCCGAGCACGACTGACAACAGCAGCGGCGCAATATCGAAATCGAATTTGCGCAGCACATAACCGAGTACGCCGAATGCGGCCATGACGAAAATGTCGAGCGGCTCGGCAGTCACGCTGTAGATGCCGACCACACAAATCAGCAGCACGACCGGCGCCAGGTAAACATAGGGAATGCGCAGTAGATTCACAAAGACTCCAACCAGCGGCAAGTTGAGCACGAGCAGCATCAGGTTGCCGATGTACATGCTCGCGATCAAACCCCAGAACACCTGCGGATGCTCGGCGATCAGCTGCGGGCCCGGCTCAACGCCGTGGATCATCATCGCCGAAAGCAGAATGGCGGTCGCCGGGATCGCCGGAATGCCGAGCACGAGCAGCGGAATCAGAGTGCTGCCGGTGGTCGCGTTGTTCGCCGTTTCCGGCCCCGCCACGCCAGCGATCGCGCCGTGCCCGAATTCTTCGGGATGCGCGGAGAGTTTTTTTTCCACCGCGTATGACACGAAGGTCGATATCACGTGCGAAATGCCAGGCACGAAACCGAACAGGAAACCGATGACCGTTCCACGCGCGATCGGAGCGGCAGAGGCCTTGAGGTCCGTCCATTGCGGAACGAGGCTGCGCAGCGTCGGTTTGATCGTCGGCTTGAGGCTCCCGATCTGCTCGAAGTTGAGCAGAATCTCGCTGATTCCGAACAGTCCGAGCGCCATCGCCACAAAGTTGAAGCCATCGGCAAAATGCAGCGATCCGAAAGTGTAGCGGGCAAATCCCGAAAGCGGATCGAGCCCGATGGTGGCCAGCAGCAGCCCGAGCAGTATCATCGTCAGCGTCTTCAGGGTCGAGCTCGAGCTGATCACGCTCATCACAATCAGCGCGAGCAGCATCAGCGCAAATTCGGCGGCGGGCCCCACCTGCAGCATCGCTTTGGCGAGCGGCGGCGCGAACAGCATGAGCCCGACAATGCTGACCGTGCCGCCGATAAAGCTTCCGACCGCAGCGACCACGAGCGCGGGCCCGGCGCGGCCTTGCTTCGCCATCTCGTAGCCGTCGATGCACGTCACGATCGACGCCGCTTCGCCGGGAATTCGCAGCAGAATCGAGGTCGTCGAGCCGCCGTACATCGCGCCATAGAAAATACCCGAGAGCATGATGATCGCCGAAGCCGGATCAAGCTTGTAAGTGAGCGGAAGCAGCAGCGCCATGCCCGCGAGCGGACCGAGACCCGGCAGCACACCGACGACCGTTCCCCACAGCACGCCGATCAGGCAATAGAGCAGGTTCGATGGCGCGAGCGCAACAGCGAAGCCCTGCTGAAGATAATGGATCACGTCCATCGCGGCGCATCTACCACAGTCCGCGCGGCAGACTTACGCCGAGCAGGCTGTCGAAGAACCACGCCGCCGCGCACGTGATGACAACAGCGAGCAGCGCCGCGCGCCAAGTGCCCAAGCGCGAGAACACGCGCAGCATGACGAACAGAAACACGCTCAGGGTGGCGATGAATCCGGCGTACTCGAGCGCAACCGCGACTCCCGTCAGCGCCGCAAAGACGATCGCGACCGGAGCGACACCAAACGATACGGGAACGCCGGCGCGGCGCGCGCCGCCGAACAGCTCTTTGACGATGAGCGCAAGTGCGGTGGCCGCAAGCAGCGTACTCAATATCATCGGCACGATACCCGGCCCGGGAACCGAGAATGTGCCTGCCGGCATATGCCATCCGCCCCACAGGAAAAAGACTGCGAGAGCCAGCAGCACGACGGCAACCGCAAGATCGCCGCGGCGGGAATTGACCTGCATGCGCTTTTACTTCTTCCCCATGCCGAGCGCAGTGACTACCTCGCCCATCGCGCGGTACTCGCTATCGATCAATTTCCTGAACTCACCGGCGCCACTGCCTTCGACGGTGACGCCTTTTGACTCCATCGAGAGCCGGAACTTGTCGTTTTTCACAGCCTGGGCAAACGCCTTTTCAAGGATCGCGACGCGGTCGGGCGGTATCCCCTTGGGACCGATGATCCCATGCCACAGATAAGTTGCGGTCTCCGGGACGCCCAGCTCGGTCAGCGAAGCCGCTTGCGGCATTGCCGCATTCTTTTCCTTCGACGTGAGCAGCAGACACTTCGCAGCACCCGCCTTCAAGTGCGGAACGATGGGCGTGAGCGAGCCCGCATAAAAATCGATATGCCCGCCGAGAAAGTTTTTCAACGTCTCGCCGGCACCGGTAAACGGAACCGGACGCGCCTTGATACCGAACTTGCTGAATATGCGCTCGGTCGACAGGTGTATGGTGCCGACGACGCCGTCAGTGCCGTAAGTATATTTGTTCGGGTTGTTTCGAATCACTTCGATGAATTCCTTGCTGCTATTGGCCGGAAAGTCGGGCTTGGTGCACATCACCATCGGCGCGGTGTCGAGCAGGCTGATGGCGACGTAATCCTGAAGCGAGTACGGCATCGCCTGCGCATGCGGCGTCATCGTGAGCGGCGCGTTCCACAATCCGCCCAGCGTGTAGCCGTCGGGCTTGGCCTGCACGATAGCATTCATGCCGAGCGCACCGCCGGCACCCGGTTTGTTGATGACCACCACTTTCTGCCCGAGGATCGGCTCGACCACTTCGGCGAGCAGGCGGGTGGTAATGTCGGTACCTCCGCCCAACGCGACCGGAACGATGATCTCGATCGGACGCGCCGGGTACTTCTCCTGCGCGACCGCTGACGTTGCGGCGCAAAGCGCATGAGCGCAGACAGCGATCGCGGAAAGCAGATGGATTGTATTCATTTTCATGACGCTCCTCATGGCTGGATGGTGAGGTGAGACTCGATTTCGGTATCAGGTATTACATATCATTCTTCACTTCGCGTGTGACTGAGCGCGTGTCGCCGAACGTCGGAATGCAAACCGAGTGCGTACCGGCGCCGCCGGCGACGATGATGCCTATGCCTTCCGGCTGCGGTGAGATCGGCAGCAGCGTCTCGGGTCCGATTGCGCCGAGCTCCGCGGTACGCGCCGCCTGCGTGCGCTCCAGGTCCGCGCCTGCCATCCGGCCTGCCAGCATTTTCGACTGCTGCCAGAGGCGAAGCTTGACCTGGGCTTTGTCCAACCCTGCGTCCTTGAGCAGCTCGGCGTGCTCCGGCGCGAGGATGAGCCACGGTTCGCCGCCGATCCAATAGTCATTGCTCGGCGGATGCGCCATCGTGTCTGCGATGACTCGCAGCAGGTCATCCGCATTCCTGGCCAATGTGGTCATATTTAGTGTCCCGGCCGCGCCGACGACAGTGACCGTGCTCGCGTCGGGCGCAAATCCCCGTTCCACGTGCAACGGCTCCCACGGGCTCATTTTTTCATTCTCTGCACAACAGAACGAGTACTTCCCGGGCTGCCCGTGAGTCGCGCGGTCCATTTCTCCCGGTAAAGCTCCACCGATGTTCTGCAATATGAGGCGCAATGCACGGCCGAGTGTCGCATTCGCCCACGCGCCTTGACCCAGGCAGTTAAAACCGCCGTTGAACTCCAGACGCTGAGCAATCGGTCCGTTGACGATGAGCCAGACCGCGGCCGGATTCGTCGTCGTCTGCACGCCCTGCAGGTTGAATTCAGGCGCAGTGACCGCTTCGACGGCGGCGATCAGCACCGGCAGATAA
>DASYSI010000223.1:0-10409 GCA_036003485.1 Burkholderiales bacterium
GCGCCATCGAGACCGCAAAATACTCGAGCGCGCGCGCGGCCGCGCCGGAGCCTGGCTCCGGCTACGGTGCACGCGGCGTGATTTCAAGTCCACTGCCGCCGGTGGAGTCCGCCGCTGTGGCGAATGTCGCGGACGACGATCGGGACATCATCACACCTGGCGACAAAGTCCTGCTGATCGTCGAAAACGATCTCGGATTTGCGCGGTTCATGCTCGATACGGCGCGTGAGCATGGATTCAAGGGGCTCGTCACTTCGCTCGGCGCCGCAGCGCTTGCGCTCGCGCGCGAGTATAAACCGACCGCGCTCACGCTCGACATCTTCCTGCCGGACATCGACGGCTGGCGTGTGCTCGAGCAGCTCAAAAGCGATATCGCATGCCGGCATATCCCGGTGTGCGTGATATCGACCGATGACGCGCGCGAACGCGCGTTGAGCTCAGGTGCACTGAATTTCGTCGCCAAGCCGATCCAGAGCAAGCAGGTGCTCGATGCGATGCTGAAGCACCTTAACGCTTACACCAGCCGGCCGGTGAAGACCGTGCTGCTGCTGGAACACGATCAGCCCAAGGCCAAGGCCATTCGGCAATACATAGACGGCGCCGACGACGTCAAGGTTACGACGGTTAAAGACAGCGTCAGTGCTGCGAAAATCCTGCAGGATCGCAGCGTCGATTGCATTGTGCTCAATCCGCACATGCCCGGCGTGAACCCCGCGGATCTGATTCAACAGGTGCATGAACATTCACCGGAACAGTCGGTGCCCATTCTCGTCTACGACCAAAGCAATGGGTCCGCGAGCATCGACAGGGTGTGGCAGCAAGTCGCAAAAAATCCCGGGGTTCACTGGGTACATTCGCTCGAGCGCCTGCTCGACCAGACCGCGCTGTGCCTGCATCGGAATATGGCGAGTCTGCCGAAAAGCCAGCGGCGCATCCTGGAGGACATGTATGAGTCGAACAAATCGCTCGCCGGCAAGCGGGTATTGATCGTCGACGATGACGTGCGCAATATTTTTGCGCTGTCGTCTGTGCTGGAGGAATACGGCATGGTGGTCGTCTCGGCCGACAACGGGCGCGACGCCATCAAGCTCGCACAGGCGGAAGACGACGTCGACATCGTGCTGATGGACATCATGATGCCCGAAATGGACGGTCTCGATACCACGCGTGAGATCCGCAAGATTCCGGGGCGCAAGGATCTGCCGATCATCGCCGTAACCGCCAAGGCGATGAAAGGCGACCGTGACCGCTGTCTCGAAGCAGGCGCGTGGGATTATCTTTCCAAGCCGGTCGATACGGCGCGCCTGCTGGCCGCACTGCGATTGTGGCTGCAACGTTGATGCCGGATGCGACGCGACAGGCGTCGATCATGCCGCCTTCGCCGCGCCCCGAAAACGTCCCGCCTGCGCCGGCTGACGACGCGGGCGTCGACCGGGTCAGCATACTCGTCGTCGACGATCGCCCGCAAAACAGGCTCGTCATGCAGACGATACTGGAAGATCTGGGCCAGAATATCGTTGCGGTCGGCTCAGGGCAGGAGGCGCTCAAACTTCTGCTCGAACACGATTTCGCAGTGATCCTGCTCGACGTCAACATGCCCGGCATGGATGGCCTCGAGACCGCGAGTTACATCCGGCGGCTGCAGCGCACAGCCCACACACCGATCATCTTTCTGACCGCTTACGCGGAAGAAATGCAGGCGGCATATTCGCTCGGCGCGGTCGACTATATCCTGACACCTGTGTTGCCGGCCATTCTGCGTTCGAAGGTCAAGGTATTCGTGCAGTTGCACCAGATGAACCGGCAGGTGCTGCGGCAGGCGGACCAGCGCATTGCGCTCGCGCATGAGCAGGCCGCGCGCGCCGCGGCTGAAGCATCGAAGCGCCGTTCGGCTTTCCTCGCCGAGGCGAGCGATCTGCTGAGCAGCTCGCTCGACGCCGATACGACGGCGAAAGCTCTG
The DNA here is from genome assembly GCA_036003485.1 of Burkholderiales bacterium. Classification (GTDB taxonomy): domain Bacteria; phylum Pseudomonadota; class Gammaproteobacteria; order Burkholderiales; family SG8-41; genus PALSA-1004. Next base: position 1,961 of record DASYSI010000223.1, read on the forward strand.
GCGCGATTCGCAGTCCCGTTCCTCGCGGATCTGAGCGCGCTCGTGCTGGTCGACGAGCACGGCATGGTGCGCCGGACCGAAGTGTGCTGGAGCGGCGCACCTGACGGCGCTTGCCGCAGCGAATCGGTGGCAGCGCTTGATGAGACCGTCATTTTGCGCGCAGTCGAGCGAGCGCTCGCAAGCGGCAACTGCGAGATCATTTCGGAACTCGAGCCGCCGCTGACGAAGCTCGAGGGGCTCGGTCCGGAGGCGGGCGGACGCATGAGTCTCGAGCTTGGATTTGCACTGCGCGCGCTCGCGGTTTTGCCGCTGATCGCGCGCGACCGCAAGCTCGGTGCGCTGCTGCTCGGAATGGGGCCGTCGGCGCGCGACTTCAGTACATCCGAGCTCGCGCTCGCGAAGGATCTCGCGGCACGCACCGCGGTATCGGTCGATAACTGCCTTCTCTACGCGAAAATTCGCGAAGCCGACCAGCGCAAGAATGAATTTCTCGCGATGCTCGCACACGAGCTTCGTAATCCGCTCGCGCCGATCAGGAATGCCGTGCACATACTCTGTCAACCGGGCCTCGATCAGGCAAAAATCGAATGGGCCACCTCGATCATAGACCGACAAAGCGAGCAGCTCGCGCATCTGGTCGATGATTTGCTCGACGTGGCGCGTGTCACTCAGGGCCGGATTCAGCTCAAACTCGAAACGGTCACTGTGGCGTCGGTTGTCGACGTCGCGGTTGAAACGAGCCGTCCGCTGATCGAAGCACGCCATCATGAGCTTACGGTTCGCGCTCCCGAGGAACCCTTGTATGTGCAGGGAGACCACGCGCGTCTGGCGCAGGCCGTCGCGAATCTTCTTAATAATGCCGCCAAGTACACCGAGCCGGGGGGGCGCGTATCGATCGACGTCGAAGCGGATTCCGCCGATGTGGTGATTCGTGTGCGCGATTCAGGCATTGGAATTCCGAAGGAGATGCAGAGCAGCATTTTCGATTTATTCACCCAGTCTGAGCAGTCGCTTGACCGTTCTCAGGGCGGGCTCGGCATCGGTCTCACCATCGTGCAACGGCTGCTCGCCATGCAGGGCGGCACGGTGCGCGTTCACAGTGCGGGCGCGGGCCAGGGCAGCGAGTTCGTCGTGCGGCTGCCGCGGCTGATGCAGATGAAGACCGGGCACCCCGAGCGTAGAGCGGTGGAGCGGCGACCCACGCAGTGCTCGGTGCTGCTCGTTGACGACTCACCTGACGCAGTCGAAAGCATGGCGCTCGTGCTGCAGCTTCAGGGCTATCAGGTGCGCGTGGCGCGCGACGGATCGACGGCGCTCGAGATGGCCCGCCAGTACAAGCCCAGCGTGGTATTTCTCGACATCGGACTGCCCGATATCGATGGCTACGAGGTGGCGCGTCGAATACGGCGCGCGCCGGAGAACGGCGATTGCGTCCTGATTGCATTGACCGGTTATGGGCAGGTGGAGGACCATCAACGATCGATGCAAAACGGATTCGATCATCATCTGGTGAAGCCGATTGAAATGGAGACGCTGCCGCAGTTGATCGAATCGCTGTGCGGCCGACAGAGCGCGGACAACGCGGCGTTGTGATCTCAAGGCGGAGGGCTCCCGAAAGCTGTATTCATTCATTGCGCGTAGTCCTGCTCCTACTGCAGAGGCATCCATAGTCTGACTGCGGGATTCGCGGTCGAACGTACACTAGCAGGCTGATGCACCTGCTAGCGTAACTGCACTCGGGAGAATCGACGGTGCTGGCCTGTCACCGGTGGCGGGAAAAAGCGTCATGAGGATGCGCGGTGTCTTGGTGCGCTTGCGGGCCTGCGCATTTGGTCTGCTGCTGCTGGTTGGGTGTGCGTCACAGCCGGCGATCGATTCCACCGAGCCGCCGGCGCGGGCAGCGTTCGATGCGGCGCTGATCGCCAGGGGCGCGCAACTGGCGGCGATCGGAAACTGCAAAGATTGTCACACGGCTTCCGCAGGCAAGCCTTATGCGGGCGGGCGGCCGCTGAAAACGCAATTCGGCACGATCTACGCGACGAACATCACGCCCGACGCAGAAACCGGAATCGGGCGCTGGTCGGAAGCGGCGTTCCGCCGCGCGATGCACGAAGGCGTCGACCGTCAGGGCCGCCATCTCTATCCGGTGTTCCCGTACGATCACATGACCAAAGTCACCGACGACGACGTCAAAGCGATCTACGCCTTCGTGATGACGCGCGAACCGGTGCGCGCGGAGACTCCGCCTAACCGGATGCTGTTCCCATTTAATATGCGCGCCCTTGTCGGCGGCTGGAAACATTTTTTCTTCGAGCGTGGACGCTTTCAGCCGGATTCCGCGCAAAGCACCGAGTGGAATCGAGGTGCTTACCTCGCCGAAGGACTCGCGCATTGCGGCGCGTGCCATACCCCGCGCAATTTGCTCGGCGCCGAGAAGAAATCCCGGGCGTTTGCGGGCGGCGAAGCGGAGAATTGGCACGCGCCCGCGCTCGACGCGGCCGCGCCGGCGCCAGTGCCGTGGACCGCAGAGCAGCTTTACCGCTATCTGCGCTCCGGCCTGGATGACGTGCACGACATCGCTGCCGGGCCAATGGCAGGGGTGACGCACAATCTCGCGTCTGTATCCGAACGCGACGTGCGCGCCATCGCGGTTTATATCGCATCGCTCGCGACGGAACCGACGCTGGCGCGCCGTAAGCGTTCTGAAGATATCCTCGCTTATGCCAAACGCGCGCAGACATCGAGCGCCGCGGCGCCGCGTGCCGCCGCCGCGGATGCACCTCAGAGTCAAAGCGGCGCGGCGATATACGCCGGCGCGTGCGCGATGTGTCACGATAACGGCCGCGCAATCTCGTCCGCCGGCGCGCTGAATCTTGCGCTGAGTACAGCGGTGACGAGTCCAACACCGGGCAATCTGATCCGCATCATCGTTCAAGGCATCGAGCCGCGCGAAGGTGAGCGCGGGCGCTGGATGCCCGCCTTTGCCGGGGCGCTTACTGCCGAGCAGCTTGCGGATCTCACCGCCTATCTGCGCTCGGAATTCGGCATGGCGCCGGCATGGCGCAATGTCGACGCCGAAGTCCGCAAGGTCATGCGGGGAAAGGAGTAGCGATGAGCTCCCGTCGAGTCGCGAAGAGCTTCTGTCACTGCACGCGCGGTGCGGCGCTGCGGTCATGGTCACGCTCAGTGTCAACGGCCGCATGCAGCAAGTCGACGCCGCACCCGACACGCCGCTGCTGTACGTATTGCGCGATCATCTCCAGCTCAACGGTGCCAAGTATGGCTGCGGCCTGGGTCAGTGCGGATCGTGTACCGTGATGGTAGACGGTCAGGCGGTCCTGTCATGCGTCACTCCGGTCTCGGTCGTGCAAAACCGGCGCATCAAGACGGTCGAAGGGCTCGGCACCGTCGCGGATCCGGGGCCGATGCAGCGCGCTTTCATCGAAGAGCAGGCCGCACAGTGCGGATTCTGCATCCCGGGAATGATGATGCGCGCGCAGGCTTTGCTCGAGCGCAATGCGTCGCCTTCGCAGGCTGAAATCCGCTCGCATATGAACCAGAATCTTTGCCGCTGCGGCACGCATATGCGGATATTGCGCGCGATCGAACGCGCGGCAGCCGCCTTCAAGACGGGCGGCGGGCGGTGAGCGGGATCGTCGCGGCCGGCATTTCGCGGCGCAGTTTTCTCGCCGGCGCCGGCGCGCTCGTAGTCAGCTTTTCGTTGCTGCCGAGGTTGGCGTCCGCGCAAGGCGAGGGCGGCAGCGCGGCCGCGAAAACGCCGGCGCTGCCGGAAAGCCTGCGCGGTGCGCCGCTGCTCGATTCGTGGATACGCATCGAAGCGGATGGCAGAATCACCGTGTTTACGGGCAAGGTCGAGTTCGGCCAGGGCATCAAAACCGCGTTGATCCAGATTGCGGCTGAAGAGCTTGTGGTCGAACCGCAGCGTATCAATCTCATAACGGCCGATACGAGCCTCACGCCGAATGAAGGTTATACGGCTGGCAGCCAATCGATGCAAAACAGTGGCACCGCCATCCTCAACGCGGCAGCGCAGGTGCGCGTCATTCTCGTCGAACTGGCGGCGGCGCGGTTGAATATTCCGGCGGGCGAGCTCATGGTGCAGAACGGCGCGGTGCGCGCTGCCGGTGGACGCGCGCTTACCTATGGCGAGCTCGTGACCGCGCAGGCGCTTCACGTATCGGCGCGGCCTGAATCCGTGCTGAGGGATGCGGCGAGTCATAGCGTCATCGGCCGGCCGCTTGCACGCGTCGATATCCCAGCCAAAGTCTGCGGTGAGGTCATCTACGTGCAGGACCTGCGGCTGCCGGGCATGGTGCACGCGCGCGTGGTGCGGCCGCCGAGCTATGGTGCGCGGCTGCGTGCGCTCGATACGAGCCTCGTCGAACGCACGCCGGGTTTTCTCAAGGTCGTGCGCGATGGCGATTTTATCGCGGTCATTGCCGAGCGCGAATACCAAGCTATTGCCGCCGCCCGCGTGCTCGCCAAAGCGGCGAGCTGGGATGAGCAGACCAAGCTGCCCGAGCAGGCGGCGCTTGATTCGTACGTGCGCGGATTGCCATCGCAGGACACGGTGATTTTAGGCGCGGCGTCAGCGCCCGATTTCGGAGCCGGCGCGATTGCGGCGAACTACTTTCGTCCGTACCAAATGCACGCATCGATCGGTCCCTCGTGCGCGGTCGGTTTGTGGCGCGATGAAGGGCTGACGATCTGGACCCACAGCCAGGGTGTTTATCCATTGCGCAAGGCGATCGCGGAAATGCTGCGTGCGCCTGAAGAGCGCGTGCACTGCATCCATATGGAAGGCGCGGGGTGCTACGGTCACAACAGCGCCGATGACGCGGGCGCCGATGCCGCGTTGATTGCGTCGGCGTTTCCGGGCCGGCCGGTGCGGGTGCACTGGATGCGCGAGGACGAACATGCGTGGGAGCCGTACGGCTGCGCGATGGTGTCGAGCGCGAGAGCGCAGCTCGACACGAGCGGGAACATCGCCGACTGGCAATACGAAGTATGGAGCAACACGCATTCCACCCGGCCCGGCCGCGCCGGCAATCTGGCCGCCGCGACGCAGCTGCAGACGCCGTTCACCCCACCGCCTCCCGAAGCGATACCTCAGCCCGCGGGCGGCGGTGACCGCAATGCAATTCCATATTACAAGTTCGGCAATGCACGCGTTGTTCATCACTTCATTCCCACCATGCCGCTGCGGGTCTCTGCGCTGCGCTCGCTCGGCGCCTATATGAACGTGTTCTCGATCGAAAGCTTTATGGATGAACTGGCCAAAACCGCCGCGGCCGATCCGGTCGACTTCCGGCTGCGCCATCTTGAAGACCCGCGCGCGCGCGCGGTCGTGACTACCGCTGCCGAGCGTTTTGGTTGGGCTGCTTACCGCAGGCAGCAGGGCCGCGGACGCGGCTTCGCTTTCGCGCGCTACAAGAATCTCGCCGCGTATACCGCGGTCGCGTGCGAAGCGGAGGTCGATCGCGAGAGCGGGCGCCTGCGGCTCATGCGGGCCGTGGCCGCCGTCGATAGCGGCGAAGCAGTCAATCCGGACGGAATACGCAACCAGATCGAAGGCGGCATCATCCAGTCGCTGAGCTGGACGCTGTACGAGGCGGTGACGTTCGACACGATGCGGATTACCAGTACGGATTGGGGTACTTATCCAATCCTGCGCTTCGCGAGTGTCCCCGACAGCATCGAGGTCAACGTCATCAGCCGGCCCGGAGCGCCGTTTCTCGGCACGGGCGAAGCCGCGCAGGGCCCCACCGCGGCCGCGCTCGCGAACGCGCTCGCCGATGCGACGGGAGTCAGAATCCGCGAATTGCCTTTCACTTCCGCACGCGTCAAAGCCGCGATCGGAATCTAGCTACGCCGCAGTAGTGGCACAGATTTTCCATCCGAGATTCACCTTGATACTGCAGCTCGCGCTGCTCGGGACCTTTTCGGCGATCGGGATCGCGCTGCTCGTATATCGCGTAAACATCCGTTCCGGGCCGGCTCTGTCGTCTCCGGTCGAGCAGCCGGTTGCATTCAGTCACAAGCACCATGTGCGCGACGATGGCATCGATTGCCGCTACTGCCACGTGTCGGTGGAAACATCGGCGTTTGCCGGAATTCCGCCGCTTTCAACCTGCATGACGTGTCATTCCCAGCTCTTCACTAAAAGCCCGATGCTCGCGCAGCTAGTCGATGCATTTCGCGGCACGCGTCCGCTGCGTTGGAATCGCGTACACAAATTGCCCGATTTCGTTTTCTTCAACCACAGCATTCACATTGCCAAGGGTGTGGGCTGCGTGACCTGTCATGGTCGAATCGATGAAATGCCGCTGACCCGGCGCGTTGTGTCACTCGACATGCAATGGTGTCTGGACTGTCATCGCGCTCCTGAGAAATATCTGCGGCCGCGCGAACATGTTTTCGACATGGACTGGCCTGCGCCCACGAATCAGCTCGAAGCCGGCCGGATGTTGAAGACGGCTAACCGCATCCGCAGCGCAGTTGAGCTTACCGATTGTTCGATCTGTCATCGTTAGGCTGGAATTCCGCATGACATCCAAGCCGGTAGCGTATTGGCGCAGCCTCGAAGAACTGGGCGCAAACTCCGAGCTCGAGCAATCTCTGCGTCACGAGTTTCCGCGTTTCAGCGCTGCGTTCGATCTGAATCGGCGCGAATTCGTCAAGCTGATGGCCGCTTCCCTTGCGTTGACCGGCGCAGGAGGCTGCAGCCGACCGGCTGAAAAGATCGTGCCCTATGTTTATGGACCGCCTCAACTCGCGGCCGGTGCACCGCTGTTTTTCGCAACCGCAATCACGCGTCACGGCTATGCAACGGGTGTTCTCGTCGAAAGCAACATGGGGCGGCCGACAAAAATAGAAGGCAATCCAGCTCACCCCGCAAGCTTGGGTGCGACCGATATTTTTGCGCAGGCCTCTGTGCTCGAGTTGTGGGATCCCGACCGCTCGCAGACCGTAATGAAAGGCACCGACGTCGAAACGTGGCAGCGGTTTGTGGCTGCTTTAACGGGCAGATTGCAAATGTTGACCGTCAAGCGCGGTGCGGGTCTGCACATTCTGACGGAGACCATCACCTCACCGACGCTCGCCGCCCAGTTGCGCCAACTGATCGCGAAATATCCGCTCGCGCAGTGGCACCAGTACGAGCCCGTAAATCGCGACAATGTTTACGAGGGGGCCCGGCTCGCTTTTGGCGAGGCGCTCGAAACACGCTACTCATTCGACCGCGCCCGGGTCGTGCTGTCGCTCGACGCCGATTTTCTCGGCGCCTTTCCCGGCCAGCTGCGCTATGCGCGTGATTTCGCAGCCGGACGGCGCGTCGATATCGGCCAATCCTTGACACGAGATCGCGCGACGATGAACCGACTGTACGTGGTCGAGAGCACCCCTGGCCTGACCGGCGCCATGGCTGACCATCGGGTGCCGGCGCGTGCCGGGGATATCGGCGCGTTCGCTCTTGCCCTCGCGCAAAAACTGGGTGCATCGCCGGCGTCGTTTACCAGCACGCTCTCGGCGGCGCAGGAGCAGTGGCTCGATGCGGCTGCTCAAGACCTGGCGGATGCGCGGGGCGCGTCGGCCGTGGTGGCGGGGGACGAGCAGCCGCCCCATGTTCACGCGCTCGCGCACGCAATGAACGAAGTCCTCGGCAACGTCGGCACGACTGTGCTCCGCACTCAAACCGTGGCAGCAGACTCCGCCAGTCAGCTCGCGTCGCTGAATGAGCTCGCGCGCGCGATGGCCGCGGGCGTAGTCGATACGCTGGTGATCGCCGGCAATCCGGTCTATCACGCGCCGGTTGATTTTGGATTTGCCGAGAGTTTGCGTCGCGTCGCGCTTGCGGTACATATGGGGCCCTATCACGACGAGACCGCGGCGCTCTGCCATTGGCACATTCCCGCGGCGCACGAGCTCGAAGCCTGGGGCGACGCGCGCGCCTTCGATGGCACCGTGACTCTGCAGCAGCCTTTGATCGCGCCACTCTACAATGGCAAATCGTTGCACGAATTATTCGCGGTGCTGGCGGGCGATCCGAACCGGACCAGTTATGACATCGTGCGCGGTTTTTGGCGCTCCCAGCCGGGCGGCGGCGATTTCGAATTGCTGTGGCAGACCGCTTTGCACGATGGACTGATCCAGGGCAGCGCGTTTGCCGAGAAAAGGGTTTCATTGCGGGCCGGCGCTATGGCGCTGCCGCCGCGGCCGGTCGCGGCGCCAACCTCGCTCGAAGTCATATTCCGTGCCGACCCCACCATCGATGACGGCCGTTATGCCAACAATGCGTGGCTGCAGGAGCTGCCCAAGCCGCTGACCAAGCTCACCTGGAGCAATGCCGTGCTTATGAGCCCGGGGCTGGCGCGGCGCACCGGCTGCGTCAATTCGGATGTGGTTGAACTGCGCCTCTCGGGAAACCGCT
>DASYSI010000224.1:0-1825 GCA_036003485.1 Burkholderiales bacterium
GTCGATCGCCGCCGCGTTCACAGCGTCCGTCAGCATTTCAGTGCTGCCTGCCCCGCTCATCACGATACGCACGGTGCGCGGGAATAGATTGCGCACATTCATCACAAACTCCACCCCGCTTACGCGAGGCATATTGTGGTCGCTGATGACGATGTTGGTGGGATGCTCCATCAGGATCTCTAACGCTTTCCCGGCGTCGTTTGCGACGAAAATGTGATAGCCGTCTGCTTCTTGGCCATTATCGAAATTTCCTTCTCATGGTATTCGGCATCAGCATCGTATTAATGCCCTGAATACATCTCATCGAGCTCCGCGTGAAATTTCTCGAGCACGCGGGTGCGGCGCAGTTTGAGCGTCGGAGTCAGCAGGCCGTTCTCGACCGTCCACGGCTCGAGTGTCGCGCGGATTTTGCGCACTTGCGCGTAGCCCGGAAAATCCTTCATCTGCGCGGCAATGCGCGCGAGCAGCCGTTTTTCAACCTCGGAGGTATGCACCGCGTCCTCGTTCGGGCCTTTGTCGGGAGCGATTTTCTTCCACTGCTCGTGATTGATCACGACCATCGCGCTCAAGAATGGCCTGCCTTCGCCGATCAGCATCACCTGTTCGAACAGCGGATCGCGCATGATGGCCGCCTCGATATCGACCGGCGGGATCTTCTCGCCGTTCGACATCACGATGATCTCCTTGAGCCGCCCGGTGATGAATACGTGGCCTGCCGCATCGATGCGCGCGGTATCACCGGAATTGAGCCAGCCCTCCGCGTCTATCATCGCGCGGGTCGCTTCCGGATTGTTCCAGTAGCCGAGCATGACGTTGGGCCCTCTGATCATCAGCGCATCCTTGTCGCCGATCCTGATTTCGACTCCCGGCACGGCTCGGCCTACGCTCGCGGGCAGGTTGTCTTCGGGCCGGTTTGCGCACGCCACCGGGCTTGTTTCGGTCAGGCCGTAACCCTGAATGACCGGCAGTCCCAAGCCGATGAACACGCGTGAAATCTCGGGCGACAACGCGGCCCCACCGGCGAATGCGGACTTGAGCCGGCCACCCAGGCGCTCCATTATTTTTTTTGCCACGAGCGCATTCAGAACGGGCCACAGCGCGAATCGCGGCGACCAGCCGCCTCTTCCCTGCGCGTGCTCGAAGCGCGCGTAGCCAACGTCCACCGCGAGCATGAAAAGTTTTTTTGCGAGCGTTGAGCCTTCATCGAGCTTCTTTTTGATTGCCACGTACACGCGTTCGTAAATGCGCGGCACCGAAATCAGCATGGTCGGACGTATCATCTGCAGGTCGTCACCCAACTGCTGAACCGAGCGCGCATATGCGGTGGTCGAGCCCGACATGACAGTCAGGTAATAGCCGCAGGTGCGCTCGAACATGTGCGACAGCGGCAGGAAAGACAGGAGCGTGTCGTCGCGTCCGACTGTCACGATCTCGAGACATGCGGCGGCATTCGTCACGATATTGCGATGGCTCAGCATAACGCCCTTCGGGCGGCCGGTGGTACCCGACGTATATACGATGGTGGCGAGCGCGCCGGGGTCCCGCGGCAGGTGACGCGTCTGGCCGCCATCATCGGGCAGCCACTCCCCAACCGGTCGAAGCCGCGGATCGTCGCCGGTTTCAGTCTGCGACTCCAGGATCAGGATCCGCACCAGACCGGTAAGCTGATCGCGCACTTCGGCGAAGCCGTGCCACTGCGCGCGGCTTCCGAACAACAGAAGCTTGCAGCCGGAATCCCTGACGATGTACGCGACGTTGTCGGGACGGTCCTGGGTGTAGAGCGGAACGACGATGAGGCCCAAGCCGAGCGCGGCTTGATCGAATA
>DASYSI010000225.1:0-2556 GCA_036003485.1 Burkholderiales bacterium
CCGTCGCTCGAGCTGCCCAATGGTTTCAGCAGCGGGCTGCCGCTCGGCATGCAGGTGATCGGGCGGCCGTTCGATGAAGTGACGGTGCTGCGTGTCGGCCACGCTTATCAGCAGGCAACCGACTGGCACACGCGTCACCCGCAGCTGACGCCGGGCGCACCGCAGCCGAAAATCGAAGCCACCGGCAACGCGCCGGCAGCGGCAGACCTCGACTCTGCAACGCGCGATTTTGTGCTGCGCACTGCGCAGCGTGCCGGGCTCAAGCTCAACGAGTACCAGGCTGCGATCCTGCTCGAGACCGCGCCGTTTGCGCTGGCGATGGCCGAGCGCAACCGCAAGCCGCGCAACCGCGCCGAAGAGCCGGCGCTGGTATTCCGCTTTCCCAACTGACGTTTGAATGCCGCGACTCGTACGAAAATCAATTCACCGAAGGAAAATGTCTTGACGACTCCGATCTGGGCAAAACAAAAAGAGGGCCGCTCGTTCACGAAGCTGCCGGTGGCAACGATGCTGAATGGCGCGATGCTGACGCTGCCGCTGCACGTCGTGACGGGAAAAGCCGCGGGACCCACGTTCGGCATCATCACCAACGTGCACGGCGATGAATTCCTCCCGACCACCGCGATCCGCACCCTGCTCGGCGAGCTCGACACCGCCGCGCTCAAAGGCAGGCTCGCAATCATTTCGGTCGCCAATCCGATGGCAACCGCCGGATTCGGACGCCTCACGCCGGAGCAGCACGGCCGCACCGACCTGCACGAAACATTTCCGGGCAATCCACGCGGCAACACCACGCAGATGATTGCCGCTGCGATCACCTCCCACGTGCTCGATCACGCCGATGCATTCATCGACTTTCACTCGGGTGGCAGCGGCGGGCGCCTGCAGGCGCGCGTCGATTACAACGCCAAAGCTTCGGGCGAAGTCAAAACGAAAAGCCTCGCGCTCGCGCGCGCGTTCGGCATGCCGTTCGTGCACGAAAACGATCTGACTGGCAGCGCGTCGCATTACATGAATCTGAAACGCGGCGTGCCGGCAGCGAATCCGGAAATGGGTGGATCCTACCTCGGACCCGAGAACACCGCGCTCTATACGAAGCAGGCGATCGCGGGAATCAGAGGCATCATGATGCATCTCGGAATGCTGAAAGGCAGCGTGAAAGCGCCGCGCCAGCTCGACTTCAACCAGAAAGCGCGTCATGAAATCCGCCCCTGGAACAGCGGTTATCTCGTATCGAACTACGAACGCGCCAACGATCTGGGCAAACTGATCAAGCAGGGCACCAAGCTCGGCGAAGTGGTCGACATCTACAGCTATGAAGTGCTCGAGGAAATGACCGCACCCGTCGATGGCTATCTGTTCTTCTCGCGCTACTCGGGCGTGGTGGGCGCCGGCACGCAGGCATTCGCGCTCGCTGAGGAAGCCGCGTCGCGGTGGCTGGATTAATGCCACGGACATCGTGACGCGATCTATCCCGCTTGGCGCAGCCGGCGCGCAGCCTCTTCCGCGCGCGCATCGTCAATTTCACGCACCACGCTGACGAGGTCAACGGGTTTCAGCGTCTGCGCGAAACGCCCCGTGAGCTTGACGTCCGGCGTCAAGTCGCCGTGTTCGTAAAGCGACCAGATCTCTTTGCCGTATTCGGTATCGAGCAGGTCCGGGGCATAACGGCCGAAATAGGTCGTCAAGTTGAGGACGTCGCGTTCGAGCATGCTCTTCGCGTGGTTATTGCCCGCGGCATCCACCGCTTGAGGCAGGTCGATGATCACCGGGCCTGCGCTGCCGACGAGCACGTTGAATTCGGAGAGGTCGCCATGCACGACCCCGGCACACAGCATGCGCACCACTTGCGTCATTAACGTCTGGTGATGGCTGCGCGCTTCTTCCGCGGTGAATTCCACATCGTTCAAGCGGGGCGCGGGTTCGCTATTGGCGTCAGTCACGAGCTCCATCAGCAACACACCTTCGTGGAAGTTATAGGCCGTGGGAACACGCACGCCCGCCGCAGTGAGACGGTACAGGGCATCGACTTCCGCGCTTTGCCACGCTTCTTCCTGCGCTTTGCGTCCGTAGCGCGTGCCTTTCTGAATGGCGCGCGCGCGGCGGCTGTTCTTGGTCTTGCGGTTTTCGGTGTAATCGACGGCCTGGCGGAAGCTGCGCTTATCGGCTTCCTTGTAGACCTTGGCGCAGCGGATCGCGTCGCCGCAGCGCACGACGAACACCATCGCCTCCTTGCCGCTCATCAACTGGCGGATGACGGCATCGATCAGGCCATCTTCGACCAGCGGCTGAAGTCTTTTAGGAATTTTCATTGAGGACGTCGCGTTCGAAGCGCCGAACCCTTTGTATTGGGGCCCCGAGTATGAGGCTTTCCGCGGTATCGCGCTCGGGTTAAACCTAACTACACGCGAATTTCCACAGCATGCTCAGCAGGGTTCCAGGCGCAACCGGCAGCCAGCCATTAGATTCTGCAACGGTCTCGACGATATCTCCTTCCCCCATTTGACCGGAGTGCAGGTAAAAGGCGATCGTCCGTATGCGCGGATTCTGGCAGTC
>DASYSI010000226.1:0-3132 GCA_036003485.1 Burkholderiales bacterium
GACATAAAAAACTCGCCATCGCGTATGCCGTTGATGTCATGTCGGTGTACGACCATTATCGTTACCGCTCGTATATTCGTGAAACGTTAGCGCAGGGGAAAACGCCGTGGAGCTACCTTGACGACAACGACCAGTGGCTAAAGGTTGAATTGAAATCCAAAGCGCAGGAGATTGGGTATTGGAGCTGACGCGCGTGCGCAGGCAGCGGTTCCGGCTTCAGGGGATCGATTCTGATTTCGCCACCGCTAACAGGCTAATCTCACTCGCGACAGACGATGCCGTCGTGCTGCGAGATGAAATACAGCACTTCGAGCGCGCACGTCGCGGGCGCGACGATCTGCAGGCTGTGGGCGCGCAGCGGAATTCTCACGAGCTTCAAGTTGCGCAATCGGCTGCGCAACAGATCGATATGCTCGTCCTTCGTGATGACGCCCGACATCGGATAGAGCGCGAGCACGGGTGCCGAGATTTTCGGCAGGTACGGCGCAGCATCGACCGTCGACACGAAACGAAACATCGAAACCAGCACTTCGACATCGGATTTCCCCATTTCGTCGAGCGTCCATTCGAGCAGCGCCGGGGCGGCGTCGGCCGGAAATCGCCGCCCAGCGTTTGACGCTTCGAGCCATCCGCGCGAGCCCATTTTGCGCAGCGCTTCGATGCGATTGGGATGGCCGGCGAGCGAGCTTTGCTTGTCCTCTTCGGTCATCGCGACCGGCGCCGAGATGATGCTGAGCGTGCGCACGCGCTGCGGACACTCCGCCGCGAATGCCATTCCCAACGTGCCAGCGGAGGATTCGCCGCAATAATGAACGGACTCGACTCCGAGGTGGTCGAGCAGATCGTTGAAGTCTCTGAGGTAGCCAGCGAGATTGATCCCGTTTTCCAGATCGAAATCCTTGCTCGACTGCCCCAGTCCGCGCAGATCGGGCCTGATCACGCGGTAGAAGCGGCTTAAGTACGGCACCCATGCGCGCCAGAACTTTGACGAGCGCGCATAACCGTGCTGCAACAGAATATACGGCGCGTTTTTCCACGGATCAGTGTAATCGTCGAGCTCGTAATGTACGCGCGGCTGCCCGGGTCGTTCCAGATACGGCATTGATGCCTCCTGAAGTCGTTCTCAAACCGGTGCGCATCTTAGCACGGCGCGCGACGCCGCTAGCGCTTGCGCTTCGGGTGTCCGCTGCCGATAATCTGTGGACCATGCGTCGAATAGCTATCGATTGGAAGTTATGGCGCGGCATTTTGCGGCGATTCATTACTGCGATATTTGCTGCTGCATTTATTTTTACGCTGCCGTGCGGCGCCCAAACATATCCATCGAAGCCGCCACGGATAATTATTCCCACTTCGCCAGGCGGGGGCACCGGATCTCGGCGAGGGGGTTGGTGTTGGGGCGGAGACGGGGCACGGCCGCCGGGCTTATGGCACCGCATTTTGCGGCGATTCATTACTGCGATATTTGCTGCTGCCTCGATAATCGCGCTTCCCGCTGTCGCACAAACCTATCCATCGAAGCCGCTGCGGATAATCGTTCCCACTTCCCCAGGCGGCCTCCTCGATCTGGTGACGCGGCTGCTCGGGCAAAAGCTGTCCGAGCTCACCGGGCAGAGCGTGATCGTCGAAAACCGGGCCGGCGCTTCGACCAACATCGGTACGGAATTCGTGGCACGTGCGCCCGGCGACGGCTACACACTGTTGGGCGCCACACTGCCGCTGGTGGTCAATCCCAGTGTGTTCGAAAAGCTTCCGTTCAACGTCGAAAAAGATCTGGCGCCGGTATCGTTGCTGGTCGCTGCGCCCTACGTGCTCGTCGTACACCCGTCGGTGCCGGCGAAGTCCGTCAAGGAATTGATCGCGATGGCGAGAGCACACCCGGGAACGCTTAATTATTCGTCGGGCGGCAACGGCACTAATTTACACATTGCCGCCGAGCTGTTCAGTATCCAGACCGGCATCAGATTCGTGCACGTGCCGTACAAAGGCGGCGGACCGGCACTGGCGTCGGTAATCGCGGGCGAAACCGATTTGAGTTTTCCGTCGCTCGGCCCGGTACTGCCGCACGTCAACAGCGGGAGGCTGCGCGCGCTGGCAATTACGAGCAACCAGCGTACGCCGCTGTTGCCAAACCTCGTGACGATCGCCGAATCGGGTTTCCCGGATTACGCATTTACGAGCTGGGTCGGGATGCTCGTGCCGGCGACGACGCAGCCCGCCATCATCGCCGCGCTCAATGGCTACATCGTGAAGGCGATGCGATCTCCAGGCGTGAGCGACCGTCTGGCGGCCGATGGCACGGCCGTCGTTGCAAGTTCGCCGGAACAGTTCGGCGCGTTGATCAAGACCGAACTCGCGCGCTGGGCGAAAGTCGTCAAGGCGAGCGGCATGAAATCCGAGTAGGCAAAGCACAGAAAAATCAGTTAGGCCAGCATTCGGCGGCGGATTTCCTGAATCACGGCAGCGTTGTCCCACTCGCCTTCGCCGTGGCTTACGCAGCTCTCGAGCATCTCGCCGACAACCTGCATCAACGGCAGCGCCTGCCGCATGCGCTGCGCGTGATCGAGCATCATGTGCACGTCTTTTAGGTGCTGCGTGATCTTGCCGTGCGCCGCAAAATCACCGTTCAGCATTTTTTCGCCCTTGATATCCATGATCTGCGAATACGCGGCCGAGCCGCGTGCAACTTCCAGAAATGCGCGCGGATCGAGCCCCAGGCGCTCGGCGAATACCAGCCCTTCAGCCAGCGCTGCGCGATTTAACCCGAGGATCAGATTGACGGCGAGCTTGGTCTTCGCGCCGTTGCCGGCTGCGCCGACAAAATACCGGCGCGGACAGATGGCGTCGAGAATATCCGCGCACGCTTCGAACGCAGCGCGCTCGCCGCCGATCAGTCCCACGCCTTCGCCTTGCGCCACCTGCTCGCTGGTTCCCGACAGCGGCACTTCGAGCAGCGTTAATCCGCGCCGCGCAACGCGTGCCGCCAGCGCCATAACGCGCTCCGGATCGCTGGTGGTTACATTCATCGCGATACGCGCGCCAGAGGCGACGGGCGTGACCGACAGCACGCCGCCCTTGCCTTCGAGCACGTCCTCGAGCTGATCGGTGTTGAATACCGCGATCACAATGCGT
>DASYSI010000227.1:0-3990 GCA_036003485.1 Burkholderiales bacterium
GCAGCTCGCCGAGCGGCGGCTCGATGCGATTTGCCCAGTGCTGTTCTCGCCGTCGTATCACGATCTGCCAGCGACACAGCTCGCCGACTGGATACTGCGTGATCAGCTGCCGGTACGCATGCAGGTGCAGTTGCACAAGCAATTGTGGGGCGAGCAGCCCGGCCGCTAGTGCGATAGCAATTAGCGGATGCTGTTCTGGCTGGCCCTGATTTCACTCATATTCGTGACTGCCGCGATGGCTGATCTCGTGCGCGGCAATCGCTCAATCCGCTTGCTGCGCGATGTTCGGGCCACACTGCCGGCGCACCGTGCGCGCGTATCGGTGGTCGTCGCGGCGCGCGACGAAGAGCGTCACCTGGAAGTCGCGCTCGACTCGCTGCTCGCGCAGGATTACCCTGATTACGAGGTGATAGTCGTCGACGACCGCTCCAGCGATGCGACCCCGGCGATCCTCGCGCAAAAGATGGCGTGCAACGAGCGACTGCGGATTGTGCGCGTCGAGGCGCTGCCTGCGGGCTGGCTTGGCAAGAATCATGCGCTGCACCGCGGCGCGCGCGAGGCGGCCGGAACGATATTGATTTTTGCCGACGCCGATGTCGTACTAAGGCCCGACACGGTCACCCGAGCGGTGGCCTATGCGCTGGCGGCGCGCCGTGATCACATCGCGATCGCGCCCCAGGTCATGGCACCGGGACTGTTGCTTGGCATGTTCATCGGCACTTTCACGCTGCTTTTCTCGCTGTATGCGAGGCCATGGAAGGCAGCCGATACTCGCAGCCGGTGTTTCATCGGCATCGGCGCCTTCAATCTGGTGCGCGCTGAGGTCTATCGCGCGGTGGGCGGGCACACACGCATCGCGATGCGGCCCGACGACGACCTCAAGCTCGGCAAGATCATCAAGCATGCGGGATATTCGCAGGAAATGCCGTCCGGCCGCGGCATGGCGAGCGTCGAATGGTATCCCTCGCTCGGCGCGCTCGCGCGCGGAATGGAGAAAAATTCGCTTGCCGGCGTCGATTACAGCATCGCGGCGATTGCCTGCGTCACGCTTGCGCAGGCGGCGCTCTTCATCTGGCCGTTTGTTGCGTTGGGTTTTACATCGGGCCCGACGCAGGCGCTGAACGCGACGATTTGTGGCGTGCTCCTGACGTCATACGTGCAGATCGCGCGCATGACTGGCGCGCCCCGCTGGTATGCGGCCGGGCTGCCGCTGATGGTCGCGATCTTCATCTGGATATTGTGGCGATCGACATTCATGACACTGCGCGATGACGGGATCACGTGGCGCGGAACGCATTATGCACTGGCTGAGCTCAAAGCGAACCGGGTCTAGCCAGCCTGCCGGGAAGCCGTGAAGCGCGCAGTGGTATTGCTGTCGGGTGGACTGGATTCCGCCACCGTGCTCGCGATCGCGCGCGAGCAGGATTATGAATGTCATTGCCTGTCCGTTGATTATGGCCAGCGTCATCGCGCCGAACTGCAAGCCGCGGCGCGCGTAGCCCATGCGCTCGGCGCGCACGCACACCGCGTCATCAAACTCGACCTGACGACGTTCGGCGGCTCGGCGCTGACGGACGCAAATATCGCCGTTCCGGTCGACGGTGTGACTGGCGGCATACCCGTTACCTACGTCCCGGCGCGCAACACCATCATGCTGTCGCTCGCGCTGGCGTGGGCTGAAGTGCTCGCCGCGCATCACATTTTTTTCGGCGCCAATGCAGTCGACTATTCGGGCTATCCCGATTGCCGTCCCGAATACCTGCGCGCGTTCGAGACCATGGCGAATCTTGCGACCAAGGCCGCGATCGAAGGCCACACGCTCACGCTGCACACGCCGATCGTCGATCTCGGCAAAGCCGACATCATTCGCCGCGGCTGCGCGCTCGGAGTCGATTACGCGCTGACCGTTTCGTGCTATCAGGCGGACGACAACGGACTCGCATGCGGCCGCTGTGATTCGTGCCGCCTGCGCAAGGCAGGATTCGCCGCCGCCGGCGTTGCCGATCCGACTCGTTACCGCTCGAATTAATGTGCTTTGCTTCCCTCTCCCATCGGGGAGAGCGAAGTAAGGAACGAAGCTGACCGACGGTGGTGGAGCACTCATGGAGCAAACGAGGATGAAGGACGCGGCGATTGCGAAGCCCGGTAGAATGTGCGTGTTTAGCGCGGCAATGGAGAAGTAGTGGAAGCCACCCCTCACACGGCAGCAATCGTCGCATGGTGCGCGTTTGCGCTCGCATTTATTTTCGGCGCGGTCGGCAACAAGGTGAGTTTCTGCACGATGGGAGCGGTCTCGGATCTCGTCAACATCGGCGACTGGGGCCGCATGCGCATGTGGCTGTTGTCGATCGCGGTCGCGATCATCGGCGCGCAGACATTACAACTGTTAGGTCTCGTCGATCTTTCCAAATCGATCTACACCACGCCTAATTTTACGTGGCTCTCGTTCGTCGTCGGCGGCTTTCTGTTTGGTGTCGGCATGACGCTTGGATCGGGTTGTGGCAGCAAGACTCTGATCCGTGTCGGGGCGGGCAACCTGAAGTCGCTCGTGGTCTACATGTTTCTTGCTGTCTCGGCCTATATGACTTTGCGCGGATTGTTCGGTCAATTCCGAGTTAGCGTGCTGCAGCCGGTAGCGGTCAACCTCGAAGCCTACGGCATCAAGGGCCAGGATCTGCCGGCGCTCCTGGCCGGAACCGGCATCGAGGCGCGTGTGCTTCGCATGTCGACGGCGGCGATCGTCGCGCTGGCACTGCTTGCGTTCGTGTTCAAGGACAAAGATTTTCGCGCCAACGTGGATTACATCGTCGGCGGCATCGTGATCGGACTGGTCGTCGTCGCGGGCTGGTACGTGACTGCGCATATCGGCTACAAGGAAAATCCCGAGACACTCGAAATGACGTTCTTCGGGACCAATACGCACGCTGCAGAGTCGCTATCGTTCGTCGCGCCGCTCGCTTATACGCTCGAGCTACTGATGCTGTGGACCGACAAGTCGCTGGCTGTCACTTTCGGCATCATGGCCGCGCTCGGTGTAGTGGTCGGTTCGTTCGCGTATGCGATCGCAAGCAAGACTTTCCGCTGGGAGGGCTTTACCACTGCCAAAGACCTTGGCAATCACATTATCGGCGGCATGCTGATGGGCTTCGGCGGCATCACCGCGCTCGGCTGCACCATCGGCCAGGGCATCAGCGGATTTTCCACGCTCGCGCTCGGATCGATCGTCACCTTCTTCGCGATCATCGCCGGCTCGGCGGCGACAATGAAATATCAGTATTGGCGAATCATGCGAGAAGCGTAATGGTACCGGGTAGCGGAGGACGAGCAGTCCGCGCGTATTAAATTGACCGGTTATCGCCTAACCGGTAGAATTCGCACCTTTTTCCGGGCGGTTAGCTCAGTTGGTAGAGCAGCGGACTTTTAATCCGTTGGTCGCGAGTTCGAATCTCGCACCGCCTACCAATCACATCAAGAGGTTAGCGATTTAGCTAGCCCTTTGCTGTTTCGAACGTGGGGAAATCGTGGGGAATTGAACCACGTTTCCACCGCGTCCATTCTCGATACGCGATGCTGCGACCGCCAGATGCTCCGTTGCATACTTCGCGTAACGATCCACCATCACGCGAGATTTCCAGCCGCCTAAGTCTTTCAGCTCATCGCAGCTCGTGCCAGCCTGCCGATGCCATGATGCCCACGTATGCCTGAGATCATGGAAGCGGAAATCTTCAATACCTGCTTTCTCTAACGCAGTATGCCAAGCGCTGTTGGTATTGCTTGTCACGCTCCTCGTGCGCACCATTCGTCATCATGACGAGCCCGCCAAGAGGAGGACGAAACTACGATGCGGTGGACCTCGCGTTGGTAGCGCGGCGACAGCGAGCGGATATAATCTGGTTTTGCAGCAATACGGCTGTTTACAGCCGCCTTACGCAAGGCGAACAATCATGACCAAACGAGAAGAACTTGAAGCCGCCCTCGCCAATGCACGCG
>DASYSI010000228.1:0-26860 GCA_036003485.1 Burkholderiales bacterium
CACGCGGGCTTGCCGCGGGTGACGTGCTCCTGCTGCACGACGGCGCATACGCGCGTACGGATGCGGGCGAGCCGGTCGTGCTTGCCGTGCTGCCCGCCCTGCTCGAGAAATTGGCGGCGCTCGGGCTCAAATCCGTTTCATTGCCGATCGGGTGCGAGCGCGCGCCTGCCGCTCAGCTTCATTAACCTCATGCAGCCTCTGGCCATCAACCATTTCTCCATCGTAACGAGCCTCGGCGCAGGCTCAGCGGCGACGTTTGAAGCGCTGCGGCAGCGGCGGTCCGGTTTGGCCGCGTGCGACTTTGAAACCGCCGTGCTCGACACCTACATTGGACAAGTTCAGGGACTCGATGAATACCGCGTTCGATCCGATCTCGGTGTGTATGACTGCCGCAATCATCGGCTGGCGGAGATGGGCCTCGAGCAGGATGGATACGCCGCCGCCGTCGCCGCCGCGCGTGAAAAATACGGGACCGCGCGCATCGGAGTCTTCATGGGAACGAGCACCTCGGGCATCCTGCAGACCGAGCTCGCGTATCGCCGGCGCGATCCACAGACAGGGGCGTTGCCGGCGGATTTTCGCTATGCCGAAACGCAGAACAATTTTGCGCTAGCCGATTTCGTCCAGCGCTATCTGGGCTTGCAAGGCCCGGCGTGGGTGGTTTCGTCCGCGTGTTCTTCATCGGCCAAAGTCTTCGGCCATGCGGCGCGCATGATCGCAGCCGGAATCTGTGACGCCGCCGTGATCGGCGGTGTGGACTCGCTGTGCCTGACGACGCTGTACGGCTTCCACTCCCTGGGACTGCTCTCGCGTGCGCCGTGCCGGCCTTACGACGTGGCGCGCGACGGCATATCCATCGGTGAAGGCGCGGGCTTCGCGCTGCTCGAGCGCGCGGCCGAGAAGACGGCGAACTGCACCAGCCTTCTGATCGGAATCGGAGAAAGCTGCGATGGCTACCATATGTCGGCGCCGCATCCCGACGGAACGGGTGCGCGGCTCGCGATGCAAACTGCGCTCGATTCCGCCGGGCTCAAGCCTGCGGATATCGACTATCTCAACCTGCATGGGACCGCTACGCCGAGCAACGATGCGAGTGAAGATAAAGCCGTTTACGATGTGTTCGGCAGCGCGATGCCGAGCAGCTCCACCAAGGGATCGACGGGCCACCTGCTGGGGACGGCTGGAATCATCGAAGCTATCATTTCGATGCTCGCGATTGAACATGATCTGCTGCCCGGCAGCGTACACACTCAAAATGTCGATCCCGCGCTTCATGCCAATTATCTGATCGAAAACCGCGACGCGCGCGTGCAGCGCGTGCTGAGCAACTCGTTCGGCTTCGGCGGCAGCAATTGCAGTCTCGTTTTCGCGGCTGCCAGCTGATGCGCGTATTCGTCGAGGGCGTGGGTTTGCTCGGACCCGGATTGAATGGCTGGCAGGCCAGCCGTGTATTGCTCGCGGGCGACGCAGATCATATCGACATGCCGACCGTCGTAACCGTGGACGAGTCGCTGCCCGCCGCGGAACGGCGCCGCATCGGCCTGCCGGTCAAGCTTGCGCTGGCTGCGGGACGCGCAGCGTTCGCCGATGCCCAACGTGACGCCGCGACTACTGCGACGGTTTTTACGTCTTCCGCCGGCGACGGCGACAATATTCACCATATCTGCTCGACGCTCGCGTCCCCGCAACGCGACATATCACCGACCCGATTCCATAACTCCGTGCATAACGCGGCCGCCGGATACTGGAGCATCGCCACCCGATCCCACGCGCAGTCGACGAGCCTGTGCTGCTACGACGCGAGCTTCGCGGCAGGACTTCTCGATGCGGCTGCGCAGATTGAGGTCGACGCCCAACCGGTAGCGTTGATCGCATACGATCAGCCTTATCCGCATCCGTTGCATGCGGTGCGCGCGATTGGCGCGAGTTTTGGCATGGCGCTGGTGCTGACGCCGCACGCCACCGCTAGAGCCTGCGCCAGCCTCGAGGTCAATTTCATGCCGGGAGCAGCCCGCGCAACTCGCATGGCCGATCGCGGTCTTGAAGCGATGCGAGCCAGCGTGCCGGCGGCGCGCAGCCTGCCATTGCTGTGCGCGCTGGCACGCGGCACGACTGAAGTTGTTATCCTCGAATATCTCGCCGACAGTCATTTGCACGTACGGGTGGCGCCATGCTGACCGCTCTCACTAAAGCCGAAATCGCGGCGCTGATCCCCCACGCCGGGGCCATGTGCCTGCTCGACAACGTGGTGCATTGGGACGCCGAGAAAATCCGCTGCACGAGTCGCAGTCACCGCAACCCCGCAAACCCGCTGTGCGCGGATGGGCAGTTGCAGGCCGTGTGTGGGATCGAATACGCGGCCCAGGCGATGGCCATCCACGGCGCGCTTGCCGGCATCGTCGGCGCCAAGCCGAAAGCAGGCTACCTGGCGAGCCTGAGGGATGTCGCGTGTCGAGCGAGCAGACTCGACGACATGGAGGGTGAACTCATCGTCGATGCTGCGCAACTGATGGGCGACGCAAGCCGTGTCATCTATCAATTTACACTGCGCGTGGGTGAGGTCGAGGTACTGAGCGGGCGGGCAACGGTCGTGTTGCAGGTGGCATGAGACTTGCCATGGAATACACCCTATGAAGCGCGCGATCGTCACCGGCGGCAGCGGTGCAATCGGCGCGGCGATCTGCCGCAGGCTCGCCGGCGATGGCTGCCACGTCTACGTCCACGCCAACACGCGCCTTGCGCAAGTGCAGAATCTCGCTGCCGAGATCATTGCGGGCGGCGGTTCAGCCCAGGCAGTCGCATTCGATGTTACCGATCACGCGCAGGCGAGCGCTGCATTACAGGCGTTGAGCGCCGACGGCGCAATTCAGATCATCGTCAACAACGCGGGAATCCACGCCGACGCCGTGATGCCGGGGATGCAGGTACGGCAATGGTCGCGCGTGATCGAAGTCTCGCTGAATGGTTTTTTCAACGTCACGCAGCCGCTGCTGATGGCGATGATAGCCACGCGCTGGGGGCGCATCGTCAACGTGTCTTCGATCGCAGCGCTCACCGGAAATCGGGGGCAGACCAACTATGCCGCAGCCAAAGCCGGCCTGCACGGGGCAACCAAATCCCTTGCGCTCGAACTCGCGAGCCGCGGCATTACGGTAAACGCGATCGCGCCGGGGATCATTGCATCGCCCATGAGTGAAGACGCATTTACCACAGAAATGATCGAGCAGTTGGTGCCGATGAAACGCGCCGGCCGGCCTGAAGAGGTGGCCGATCTGGTGAGCTTCGTCGTTTCCGAGCGTGCGGGCTATATTTCCGGGCAGATCATTTCGATTAACGGCGCGATGATCTGACAACAAGTCTTGAACGCGCGAACCTGCACTCCTGCGTTCGCTTTTTATTCCATCATGACTGGGCGCCAGATTTACGCCAGAGCAACATTGGCAAACGCAACATGAACTCCAGCACCAGCCGCACGTGCATCCAGGTGAGCAGCACGTTATCCCGAACATAGTTGAAATGCGAAACGCCGCCGTCTTCGGGCCGGAGGTATCTGACAGGCGCATTCAGATTGATCAGCCGCAAGCCGCGCCAGCACAGACGGACCGCAGCTTCCGCGTCGAAGTCGAAGCGGCGCATCCAAAGCCGCCGTTCCATGATGTCGCGTAACGGTTCGATGGGGTAGACGCGAAAACCATATAGCGAATCGCCGATCCCCTCCCACAGCGTTTCCAGGTTTGCCCACCAATTAGAGATTTTCCGGCCGCGCACGCGTATCAATGGTGCGCTCGCATCGAATACCGGCACACCCAGGATCACCGCCTGCGGATGCGCGCAGGAAGCTGCCATAAACTCGGATATCTTGGCAGCCGGATGCTGTCCATCCGCATCCATCGTCAACACGTGACTGTAGCCCGCAGCTTGCGCCTCGCGCAGGCCGCGCAGTATCGCCGCGCCTTTACCCTGATTGTGCGGCAGTATCATGACGCGCAGTCCGGAATCTTTGCACGCCATGTCCTGCAATGGTTCCGCGGTGCCATCGGTGCTTCCATCGACGACGACCCACACCGGCCACCAGAAGTTTCTTGCCGTGCGTACGGTTTCGATAACTTTTTGGCCGGTGTTATAGCTTGGGATGAGGACGAGATGCGAGCGCGAAGCGACGATCATGCATCACCCGGCTGCATCGGCACGCAACGCAAAAAATAGCACCATCGTCACTGCGTTGTCGCTTGAGTCCCGGAATCGCGGATCGCGCGTTTACGCTTTTTCCACGCGCTGATGCTTTGGGCCGGACTGAAAAGATTTTTCAGATAGTAAATGGTTTTGAATGCAAACAATCTCGCGCCCAGCGGCGTGCCGCGGAAAATATCGCCGGCGAGCACCGATAACACGGCTTGCTGCAGCCGAAGGCTGCGCGGGCGCATGAACAAATCGCGCAGGCTCGGCGTGGTGACCCGATAGATGAACCATGAAAATACCTTAGGCCCGCGCCGCATGGTTGCATCGAAGGTTTCCAATGCACCGGGCGCACTTTGTGGATCGCTTAGACAGGTTGCTATCGTCTCGGCGCCGGCGAAAGCGCTTTGCATCGCAAACAGCACGCCGGTTGAAAACACCGGATCGATAAACGTAAAAGCGTCGCCCAACATGAGGTAATTATGGCCCGCCGCGCGCTCGACCTCGTATGAATAATTTCCGGTTGCGGTCACGGGAGAAACGAGTTTTGCATCGCGCAGCCTCTCCGCGAGTTCAGGACACAGCGCAATGGTGTCGAAAAAAAACTTTTCCGGTCCAGTCTTGCGCGACTTCATGTAATAAGGCCAGCAAACCGCGCCCACGCTGGTTGTGCCGTCGGACAGGGGAATGAACCAAAACCACCCGTGATCGAACCAGAATACGCTGATATTGCCTTCGGCCCTGCCCGCCAAACGTTTTGCATTCGAAACATGTCCGAAAATCGCGGCGCTGTTGTGCTTTTTGCTGCGGCGCTTGGTGCCGAACTGGTTGGCAAGAAGCGTGTCGCGGCCGGAAGCATCGACCACGAAACTCGTTTGCCATTTGCGTTCGCTGCCATCTTCTGCGCGCGCAGTTACCACCGCGCCAGTGGAATCGAACTGGACGCCGGTCGCACGGCAGGC
The DNA here is from genome assembly GCA_036003485.1 of Burkholderiales bacterium. Classification (GTDB taxonomy): domain Bacteria; phylum Pseudomonadota; class Gammaproteobacteria; order Burkholderiales; family SG8-41; genus PALSA-1004. The sequence goes on from DASYSI010000228.1 coordinate 5,139, forward strand.
TTCGAACGCCTTAGCGCCCCTGCGCACGGCATTGCGAAACAGGATGTGATCGAATTCCGAACGGCGCACCTGGTACGCCAACGGGAACGACTTGTCCACGGCGTTCGCAAAATCGAACGTTACCGGCTTGCCGTGCCACGGTGAAACGAACTCGGCGCCGTATTTGGGCATGCCGATTTGTCCGATTTCTTCCGCGACGCCGAGTCGTTCAAACAGAGGCATGTTAAGCGGCAGCAGAGACTCGCCGATGTGAAAGCGCGGATGTCGGGCTTTTTCAATCAATACGACATCGTGTCCGCGCTGCGCAAGTAACGCGGCTATTGTCGATCCGCCTGGACCGCCTCCGATCACGACAACTTCACATTGTGTCGCGGTCATTTGAGCTCAGCAGCGTCGAGCACCTTGTGCTCCTGCGACTTTCGAATGGTTAATTTGCATTGCCGGGCTCTCTCCCGTTTCGTCGGCGACCGACAGCACAATTAACCGGAAGTGACCTCCACAGTGTTGTATCCGCGATTGCTATCGCGCGCGTGGGAGGATTTTACACCGCTATCGGTATTTGGAGCACGTGCGCTGCCGGCGTTACACTCGCGCAATGCATCCCATCCCGGCCTTTGAATCCAAGATCTGCGATCCCGCGCAGCTCGCTGCGCGCATTGTGCAACTGCCGCGGCCGCTGGTATTCAGCAACGGCGTATTCGATATTCTGCACCGCGGCCATGCGACCTATCTCGCGCAGGCGCGTGCACTCGGGAAAAGCCTGCTCGTCGCCGCCAACAGCGATGCTTCGGTGCGGCGCCTGGGCAAGGGCCCGCAGCGTCCGATTAACACGCTCGCGGATCGCATGGCGCTCTTAGCCGCGCTCGAAGCGGTGAACATGGTGACGTGGTTCGATGACGATACGCCGCTCGCGTTGATCAGACTGGTAAAACCCGACGTGTTAGTCAAAGGCGGTGATTGGGCGCCAGACAAAATGATCGGCGCCGCCGAAGTTGAAAGCTGGGGTGGCGCCGTGCATTCGATACCGTTTATCCACGAACGCTCGACCAGCGCAATGCTCGCCAAAATCCGCGATGCACGCGCGTGCGATGGCGAAAGGTGATTACTGGCTTTTTGCTGATTGCTGGGCGTCGGTGCACGCGCCAGCCTTGAGCGTGGTGGCCGGGAATTCCGTTTTGAGTCCGGCGATTTTCGCGGCGATCGCATCGCCCGGATCACGAATCACGAAAATGGTGGTCTTCGCGCCGCGCGGACGAGAGACCGCCGAACGCACTCCTTTTTGCGCCAGTTGTGCGAGATAGTTGGCGGCGGCTTCCTCGGTTTTGAATATGCCGAGCGAAACCGTAAACTGCGGCGGCTCGTCATCCTGCACGACCGCGAGATCGGAGGTGCCGAGTGATTTCAGTTCTGCGGCTTTCTTGTCGGCTTCGGCCTTCTTCAGTGACGGGATGTAGACCTGGTAGCTTTCGCCACCTTCGCGTTGCGACAGCTTATCGCCGAGTTCGAACTTGGCAAGCGCGGTGGCGGCGCGCACCACATCCTGCGCGGAGAAACCACCCCACTCGAGACAGGCCAGCGATGACTGCGATTGCGTGGCCGCGTCCTTGCCGCTGCGCGCCGCGGGAAGCGGCGCAGTCGTCTTCAGCAGCTTGACCTTGTCGGGACTGATTTGGAGCAATGAATTTTGCGCGTCGGCACCGGTGCGGCTTTCAGCGTAGCGGATATAGCTGAACACAGCGACATTGGCCAACAGCAATATCAGAAACAACAATCTCATGTTTGACTTCCGCATATGACGTCGAACGGTTATGCGCCTGACGCCGTTTGCGCGATAGTGAGCAAGCCTTCCAGGACCAGATTATCCACCACCTTCACTTCGAGGTTAAGGTGCGGTTCGAGCAATGCCGCGCCGCCGCCGCTCAATACGCATAGCGGCATGGTGTGGCCGCTTTCCTCGAGAAAACGGGCCATGCGCTCTACTGCGCCGCATAGTCCATCGATTGCGCCGCTCATGATCGCATCGCCAGTGGCATTCGGGAAAAAACTGAATTTGCCCGGCTGCAGCTTAAGTGCCGCCGTATGGCCGGCGAGCGCCGTGCGCATCAACTGCGCCCCAGGCACGATGATTCCCCCCACGAACACGCCATCGCCGGCGAGCGCGTCGACGGTTAGCGCAGTGCCGGCGTTGACCACTACTGCCGGCCCGTCGTACAGCCGGCGCGCGCCGATCAGCGCTGCCCAGCGATCGCAGCCGAGTTGTGCCGGATCGTCATAGCTATTGCGCACGCCGCACTGCGCGCGCTCGCTTTTAATCCAGCGCGCCGCAGGCGTTGGCGGCAATATCGATGCGAGTTGCTGATTCAATCGCTCGCCCGCGACATTCGACACCAGCGTCGTCTGCGGCAGCGGCAGCTCACGCAGTGCCGCTTTCAGCTCGGCCGCGCGCGCGGTATCGACCCACCCTTGCTTGAGCCAGCGCGCACCATCGTGCATGCCCCACTTGATGCGCGTGTTGCCGGCGTCGATCGCCAGCAGCGTCCCGCTCACTCCTCGGTCCCCGGATTCACGTCGCCGCTGTGAAAACGCCGCCGCCCTGTTTTCGTCGCGAGCAACAACGCGCCGTCGGTTGCGACTCCTTCCGCAGTGCCGTTCGCAAGCGCGCCGTCCGGCAGCGCGAGCTGTACGGTCTTGTGCTGATAGACATGACATCGCTCCCATTCGTCGCGCAACGGTGCAAAACCGTCGCGCGCAAAATCTTCCAGCACATGCTCAAGCTCGATCAGCAGCAGCGCGAGCGCGCGGTTGCGATCGGGGGCCGCGCCGCATGCTTCTTCGAGATCGACCGCCGGCTGGTCGATGCGGCCGCGCAGCGTATCGGGCAGGCGGAAGTTGAGCCCAATACCGACGACTACCGCGCTCGGTCCGAGCATGTCACCCTGCATCTCGATCAGGATTCCGGCGAGCTTGCGTCCGCGCCACAGCACGTCATTGGGCCATTTCAGGCCGGCGTCATTCACACCGAAAGCAGCGAGCGTACGCGCTACCGCGATGCCTGCGGCGAGACTCAATCCGGAAAGAAAACCCGCGCCTTGCTGAAACCGCCACAGCATCGAAAAAGTGAGTGCGGAGCCCGGCGACGCATGCCAGACGCGGCCGCGCCGGCCACGTCCGTGCGTCTGCCACTCGGCAGCGATGACGCTGCCGCTCGCCGCGCCGGCAGCCGCGCGCTGCATCATGAGCGTGTTGGTCGACTCGGCGCAGTCGAATATTTCAAGTGTAAAGCGCCGCGCATGCGCACCGAGCTCGCGCGCAACCGCGCCGACATCGAGCAGCGTTAACGGCTGCGCAAGGCGATAACCGCGGCCGCGCACTTTGAAAACTTCAAGCCCGGCTTCGTCGAGTCCATGAAGCGCGTTCCAAACCGTCGCGCGCGATACGTGGAGCGTTTGCGCCATCGCCTCGCCGGAACGGAACTCACCGTCGGCAAGCAATTGCAGCGCGCGAAAAGAGTATGCGTTCATCGGAGTCACATAGAATAAACGATAACTGGCGTCGGAAGGAATCGAACGCGCCTGATCACAGCAGCACTCGCGCAAGCGGCAAATGAGTGCGATCGTATACGCTTGCGATCGCAAGCGCTCTCCAACGGCCTGGCGGCGGCCTTATGAAACACACCGACCGCGCTGGGCGTTAATCCGGCTCAGGACATCTGCGACTGTAAATAATTTTGTAGTCCGACTTGCGCAGTCAAATCGATCTGGGTTTCCAGCCAGTCGATGTGATCTTCCTCGCTTTCGAGAATATCCTCGAACAGTTCGCGCGTGACATAATCGCCGGCCGATTCACAATAAGCGATGGCCTCTTTCAGCACCGGATGCGCGAGCTTTTCGAGCTTGAGATCGCACTGCAGCGCCTCCAGTGCATCTTCGCCGATCAGCAGTTTGTTCAGTTTCTGCAGATTGGGCAATCCTTCCAGAAACAGAATGCGCGCGATCAGCTTGTCCGCGTGCTTCATCTCGTCGATCGATTCCTGATGCGTATGTTCGCCGAGCTTATTGAGCCCCCAATTCTTGAACATTCTGCTGTGCAGGAAGTACTGGTTGATCGCCGTGAGCTCGTTAGTCAGCACCTGGTTGAGATATTGAATGACTTTGTTATCGCCTTTCATACGCATCTCCCCCATGGACTGTGCACTCAAGCATAGCATCGCGCGACGCCGAGCACACGCGGCGCTTACCTCAGAGAGCTGGAATAATTACCGGAAAGATTTGAGCGCGCGAAACCGTAGCGGGCGATGTGGCACGCCGCTGCCGGCGGGCGCAGGCGCTCAGGCGAACTGCGGACAGCGCGTCGTCTCTTCGTGCAGGATTTCGCGCGCGCAGGGCTCGCAACGGCCACAGCACGTCGCCACGCCGAGGCCCTCTTTCAAGTCCTGAAAATCGGTCGCACCGAGCGCCGCCGCTTGGCGGATTTCACGTTCGGTAACCGCGTTGCAGACACAAATGTACATATCTGAGAGATAAAAAGCTGTTGCAATGCGAATCATTCTCATTTATATTAGCACTCGTGTCAAGCGTAATTTTAGATTCGTGATAGGTCGGCGGGACGTAGCCTGTCAAGCTATTGAAAACTATATAGAATTACTAATGTTGGTAAACACTCACATCGACGCGAGGACTTAGATGAACCGTTGGCCGCTTCCCGCAACGACCAGCGATAAGCCCGAAGCGGCGACACTCGTGACTCGAAACGAAGCGCAGCGCCGGCAAGTGCGCAGCACTGATTTGTTTGGAAATTGCCGCGAGGTATTAATCGAGCACGCAGGCGAGTTCTATTCGCTGCGCCGGACGAGTAAAGGCAAGTTGATATTGACCAAATAAGACCGCGTTTTTCATCTAAATCAGCCAGCCAGTATAAGCGCGTGCGCTTAGGTAGCCAGCCAGTCACCACTCTGACGAAAGGCTACCCATGTCTATTTTACGTACCGCTACCGGCGTCTTCGCACTGACTTTTGGCATCGTTTGCACTGCTGCCGAGCCGACACTTGAGGAAAAATTGCAGATTTTGCAGCAGGAGATCGACAACATCAAAGCGCAACTCGCCAAATCACCCCCGCAACAACCAACACAACCGGCAAATGCGCCAGCTGCGGGTGCCAATGCGGGTGCGACCCCGACTGTCAGCAACACCACGGTGGGCGGTTACGGTGAATTCACTTACAACAAGTACCGCAATACCGACGTGAATAACAATCAGGCGGATTTGCGGCGCTTCGTCTTGTTTTTTGGCCATCGCTTCAACGACAGCATCCGCTTTTATTCCGAACTCGAGTTCGAACATGCCGTAGTGAGCAGCGGCGACAGAGGTGAGGCCGAACTTGAGCAGGCGTTTATCGACTACCGCATCAACGATGCGGCGAACTTCAAGGCTGGCCTGTTTCTGATCCCGCTTGGCATACTCAACGAAACGCATGAGCCGCCGACTTACTACGGCGTGGAACGCAATTTCGTCGAAACGCGCATTATCCCGAGCACCTGGCGCGAAGGCGGTCTGCAGCTTTACGGTGAGTTCGCGCAGGGATTGAAATATAACATCGGGGTTTCGACCGGATTCGATTCCGGAAAGTTTGACGACCCCGCATTCGCAATTCGCAGCGCGCATCAGGAATTGCAGCTCGCGAACGCCAATGATCTCAGCGTGCATGGCGCGTTGAATTACCGCGTGCCCGGCATCCTGGCCGGAGCCGGCGTATTTACCGGCAACACAGGACAGAATGGCGCATCCAATGCCGCGCTCAAGGGCGTATCCGGACGCCTGACGCTATGGGATGTGCATGCGAAATACTTCAGGGGCAATTGGGATCTGCAGGCGCTCTACGCCCGCGGCACGCTCGGCGACGCCGCGCAAATAACAAACGCGCTCATAGCCAGTTCGGGGAATCCGAACCTGGTCGCTCCAAAAGTATTTGACGGCTGGTACACGCAGGCCGCGTATCACCTGTGGAAAAAGGGCGACATGAGTCTGACCCCATTCATTCGATATGAACGATTCAACACGCAACAGGAAGTCGCGGAGGGATTTACGGCCGATCCGCTCAATAACGAACGGGTCATCACGGCGGGAATGACTTTCAGGCTTCATCCGCAAGTGGTGCTCAAAGCCGACTATCAGAAATTTAGGACCGATAGCACCAAAGACCGGTTTAACCTCGGCCTTGGGTACATGTTCTAAGTGCCCCTGACATCAGGGAATTGGAATGCCGAAATTATCCGACTGGGTCCTGATTTCATTTCTGACGCTGTCAGCACATGCCGTCGCGTTGGAGCAGATTTATCAGGACCCCGAAGTCTTTATCTCGGATGCTTTCGGCACGCGTCCGCAACCTAAAGTACTTTGGCTGACTTCGCCTGCGCAGGCGGAAATTGCGCGCATATTGGGCCACCCGCCGACGCAGCTGAGACAACGCTATTGGGCCGATGGGATCAAGAGCGTCTGGATATTGGAAGAGATCGGCAAGGAAGAGCCGATCACGGCGGGCTTCGTCATCGCAAATGGGCGCATCGACCATGCGCGGGTGCTGGTCTATCGCGAGAGCCGCGGCTCAGAAGTGCGCTATCCGTCTTTTCTGCGCCAATTTAAAGACGCGACGCTTACGTCGGACGCTCAGTTAAGCCGCGCCATCGACGGTATTTCCGGAGCCACGTTGTCGGTATCCGCGCTAGAACGGCTTGCGCGCGTCGCCCTCTACCTCGATCGCCTGAGCCGCCGGCAATGAAGCGCAAAGTCTATCTGCTACTGCTGTTGCGGCGCTGGCATGGCAGGTTCGGTGTGACAGCAGCGATTTTTCTTCTGTTTCTGGCATGCACCGGCGTGGCTTTGAATCATACGCAGCAGTTTCGGCTGGATGCTTATCGTATTCACGCACCGTGGCTCGCGCGCTGGTATGGGTTGAAGGTCGAACCGCCGACGCAGGAATTCGCTGAGAAACGGGCGCTGCTGATCGGCGCCAACGGTGCATGGCTGCTCAACGATAAGGTAATCGCCGAAAACGTCGCTGCGCCGCTGGGAATGGTCGAATCTCAAGGAATGCGTTACATCGCTACCGCGGACAGTTTGTATATTTACACGATCGACGGGCAGCTCGTCGAGAAGGTTTCCGGTTCATCGCTTCCGGCGCTCCCCGTGCTCGGCATCGGCGCTGCGGGCTCGCAGTTGATGCTGCGAACGCCATCCGGCATTTATGCGACCTCCGACGCAGTCGGTTGGAAGGCGGATTCACCGCGCAGCGTCAGTTGGTCGCGCGGCGTGTTGATCCCGCAATCCGAACAGGCGCGCATTGCCGCACGTCTCGCGCCGGCCATCTCGGCTGAGACTCTCCTGCGCGATGTCCACAGCGGCCGAATTTTCGGAGCTTACGGCGCTATTATCATGGATATCGTCGCGCTGATTCTAGTCGTGCTGAGCGTCAGCGGTGTAGTCGTATTCTTCCGCTCGCATCGCCATCACAGCGAAAGCCGCCATGCGGGAATTAATGCCGATGCCGGCCGCTGACTTGCTCCGCTTCCGCGATTCCCACTCCGGGCCCATCCACAAAGCCCGCGCCTATGTCTTCGGTACGGTGGCCGAGATCACGATATATTCCGAGCACAGCCGCTGCGCGCAAACGCTTGCGTCAGCGGTGCTCGATGATTTTGATCGCCTGCATTGGCTGCTCCACGCGTGGAAAGACAGCGCACTTTCAAACCTTAATCGCGCAATTGCTGCGGGCGACCGCGACATTCCCGTGAAGCCTGAGCTCGCACGGCTGATCCGGGACGCAACCGAATTCAGCAAACGTTCGCGCGGGCTCTTCAACCCGGCGATCGGCAGGCTCGTCCAGCAATGGAATTTTCATGCGTCGGAATTCGTGCCGGCTGCGCCGGATCCCCGCGACGTGCGACGCGTGCTGGATGCCGATCCGAAAATGACCGATGTGATGCTGAATGGTTGCACCGTAAATTGCGCCAATCGCTACGTGCAGCTCGATTTCGGCGGGTATGCGAAGGGCTACGCTCTGGATCGTGCAATCCGCTTCCTGCGCCGGAAGGAATTAACCGGCGCATTGGTCAATATCGGCGGTAACCTGATGGCGCTTGGGACGAAGGGCGAGCGGGCTTGGCGTGTCGGTATTCAGCACCCAAGAAATCCAGGTCCTATCGCACGATTGCCCCTATATGATGGAGAGGCGATCAGCACCTCCGGCGATTACGAACGCTATTTCATGTTGAATGGCAAACGTCATTGTCATCTCATCGATCCGCGCACTGGAGAGCCGGCTTCCGGTAGTCAATCCGCCACCGTGGTGATCCCGCGTGGCGAATGTTCCGGCACATTGTCCGATGCATCGTCCGGACCGCTCTTTATTCAGGGCGCCGACGGCTGGCGTGAACTGGCCGGGCAACTGGGCATCACGAGCGCAATGCTGGTCGATGAACGCGGCGACAGTCATCTGACTGACGAGATGCGCGACCGGGTCGAGTTCGACTGACTTCGATTTAGCCAGCCGGGCGCAAACACGCAGCATATGAGAAAATCGCGCAACGGCCCGCGATCCCCAGCGTCGACAAAACGTCCGGCATGCGGATCTGACCCTACGGAGAGCACCCATGCGTTACGCATTGCGCTGGTTTTTAGTCTGCGCCGCGCTGCTCGTCTGCAGCGGGCTTCAAGCTCAAACCCGTTCGACCGGCAGCGCTGCCGCTTATCCCGTCAAGTCGGTCCGCGTCATAGTGCCGTACACGCCGGGCGGCATCACCGACGTCGTGACGCGCATCGTCGCGCTTGAGCTCGCGAAAAACTTCGGCCAGCCGTTCATCGTCGACAATCGTCCCGGCGCCAACAGCATGCTTGGGGTCGAACTGCTGGCAAAAGCCTCGCCCGACGGCTATACGCTCGGCACCGTGATCGCAGCACACGCGGCGAATCAGACGCTGTATCCGAAGCTGCCGTACGACTCGATCAAAAGCTTCGAGCAGGTGTCGCTGCTCGCGACCGCGCCGCTGATCGTATGCGCAACCAACTCACTCGCCGCGAAATCGGTGAAAGAGCTGGTCGAGCTCGCGAAAGCGAAACCGGGACAGCTGACGTTCGCCTCGAGTGGAATCGGCGCAGCGGCGCACCTAACCACCGAATTGCTGATGTCGACTACGGGAATCAAAATGGTACACGTGCCGTACAAAGGCACCGCACCCGCCTTGCAGGACCTGATAGGGGGTCAGGTGACCGTGATGATGGATACCCCTTCATCGATGCTGCCTCACGTGCGCGCAGGCAGGATCAAGGCGCTCGGGATGGCATCCGAAAAGCGCGTCGCAGTTGCGCCGGAAATACCGACGCTCATCGAAGGCGGCGTTCCGGTTGTCGGGGGCACATGGGTCGGACTGCTCGCGCCGGGCGGGACTCCGCGCCCGGTGGTCGAGCGTCTCGCGCGCGAAGTCGCGGCGGCAATACACAAACCCGAAATAAATGAGCGTTTCGTTCAGCTCGGCATCGAACCCGTCGGCAATACCCCCGCCGAATTCACCCAATTCCTGAAAGACGAGGTCGCGAAATGGGCGAAAGTCATCAGGGATGCCAACGTCAAAATCGATGGCTAAGATGACTATGAACGCGTCGATGGTAACGACGATGATGGAGTTGCCTGGTTACCGGATCACGAAATCGCTGGGTGTCGTGCGCGGTCTCACGGTACGTTCGCGCTCGATTGTCGGAAATTTTATCGGTGGTCTGCAATCGCTGTTCGGCGGCAATATTACGATATACGCCGCGCTGTGCGAGCGCGCGCGCTCCGATGCGTACGCGGATATGGTCAATCATGCGGAGCAACTCGGAGCCAACGCTGTGGTCGGCGTCAGGTACGATGCCACCGAGCTGATGGCGGGATTGACTGAGGTGCTGTGCTACGGGACTGCGGTCTTGGTAGAGACGGCGCGTTAGTAAAAGCGCGACCACGTTCTAGGCCGGGTCTAGAACGCCTTGGTCAGCAGCCATACCGCACCTGCGGCCACAAGCGTTCCGACGAACATATCGCGCAAATGTTTGCGGTCGATGGGATTCAGCGGCTTTCTGCGTTTGATCTTGGCATCCGCATCCGGTTTGGTAGCCAGATGCCAGTCCACAATCATGATTAAGGCACCTATCGCCAGTGTGATCAATGCTGCTGTCATAGCCGTTCCCTGGACCCGTTGATTGCGGAATTTGCCGCAGGATCATTGAACAGACGGCAGTCCGTTGTGAATTCCCGGAAATTGTACCTGCTTATTCATCGACGTCAACCTAGCAGCAGGCTCTCGCGCACGCGAGCGAGGCGCTGAACCGGATGAGCGTTTCAAGCTGTCTTTCGCAAACAGCGTATCGATTAGAATAGAATTCTCAACGTTTTTGGACGCATTATGTCTCAAAGCAATAATAAACCCGCTGCGACGCACGTCACGAATTTCATCCGCAATATCGTCGACGAAGATCTCGCGAAGGGTACTTACGCGACGCGCACCTGGGGCGGGAGGCCGGGTCCGGCCACGCTCCATGCGGGCGCGCCCCCCGATCCCGCGAAAATTCGCACACGCTTCCCACCGGAGCCCAATGGTTATCTGCATTTCGGCCACGCCAAGGCGGTCTGCCTCAACTTCGGCCTCGCGCGCGACTACGCCGGCGCCTGCCATATGCGCTTCGACGATACCAACCCGGAGAAGGAAGAACAGGAGTACGTCGATTCGATCCTCGACTCGGTGCACTGGCTCGGTTTCGACTGGAAGTACAACGGCACCGATCATCTCTATTACGCGAGCGATTATTTCGGATTCATGTACGAAGCCGCCGAATATCTGATCAAGTCAGGTCATGCCTATGTCGACCAGCAGAACGCGGAAGAGATGCGCGCCACGCGCGGTACGTTGACGGAAGCGGGCATAAACAGCCCGTGGCGTGACCGCCCGGCGGACGAATCGCTCAAGCTCCTGCGTGAGATGCGCGCAGGCAAACACGCCGATGGCAGCATGGTACTGCGCGCGAAAATCGACATGGCCTCGCCCAACATCAACCTGCGCGATCCGGCGCTCTACCGTATCAAGAAAACTGTGCATCATCGCACCGGTGAAGCGTGGTGCATCTACCCGATGTACGCCTACGCGCATCCAATTGAAGATGCACTGGAGTGCATCACGCACAGCATCTGCACGCTGGAATTCGAAGACCAACGCCCGTTCTATGACTGGCTGCTAGAGCGCATCGCCGAAGGCGGCCTGCTCGCGCGTCCCCTGCCGAAGCAGATCGAGTTCGCGCGGCTAAAGTTGACACATATCGTATTGTCCAAGCGCATGCTGATCCAGCTCGTTGCCGACAAGCACGTCGACGGCTGGGATGATCCGCGCATGCCAACGCTCGCTGGCGCGCGCCGCCGCGGATATACGCCTGCGGGATTCAGACTTTTCGCCGAACGCATCGGTGTGACCAAGGCCGACTCGTGGATCGACTTGAGCCTGCTTGAGGACTGCATGCGCGAGGATTTGAACGCGTGCGCCGAGCGCCGTATCGCGGTTCTCGATCCCATCAAACTCGTGATCGACAATTATCCCGACGGCAAGGAAGAAGAATGCTTTGCGCCCAACCACCCGCAGAAACCCGATTTGGGCAGACGGCCGCTGCCGTTCTCGAAAGAACTTTGGATCGAGCGCGACGATTTCATGCAAACGCCGGCGCAGGGTTATTTCCGGCTTTTTCCGGGCAACAGCGTACGGCTGCGTTATGGCTTTGTCGTAAAATGCACCGGCTGCGAGAAAGATGACGGCAACGTCAGCGTAGTGCATTGCGAATACGATGCCGCAACCAAATCCGGTACGCCGGGCTCGGACAAAGTTAAAGTCAAAGGCAACATCCACTGGCTATCCGCACGGCATGCCTACTGCGGCGAAGTGCGGCTCTATGACCGGCTGTTCAATTCCGCTCATCCGGGTAGCGGTGACCGCGACTACCTGCAGGACCTGAATGCCGCCTCGAAAAAAATTATCGCGGCACAACTCGAACCCGCGCTTAAGGATGCAAAACCCGAAGAACGATTTCAATTCGAGCGGCATGGCTACTTTGTCGCCGATCGCGCCGATTCGAAATCCGGTGCGCCGGTATTCAACCGCACCGTAACCCTGCGCGATTCGTGGCACAAATAAAAAGGCGTGTTCAAACTCTCGGCACTTGAGAACCTTTAGGCGGATCGTGTGCATCACGCTTTTTCTGTACGGAATTCCGCTGCCGCTGAAGTAGTGATGCTCCTGCAACGGTTGCGGCGGGCCGAATCCCGCCAGATATGACACAATGACGCGGCAGTCGATGCAAAGTTCTTCGCCATCGATACTAACGAAACGCAACAATCGTACAGCGGGCCCAAGTCGCGTCGACAACGGAGGAAATCCATGCAGTGTGTACTACGCGTAATTTACGCAGTGTTTGCAGTATCGGCGCTCGCTTTCAATCCCGACGTCGCTCTGGCGCAGGCGTATCCGGTCAAGCCCATCCGCCTGATCTTCCCGTTTCCCCCGGGCGGGCCGACCGACCTGCTCGGGCGCGCCGTCGCGCAAAAACTGTCCGACCAGATGGGTCAGCCGGTGGTGGCCGACACGCGTCCGGGCGCGGGAGGCAATCTCGGCCTCGAACTGGCCGCGAAGGCGCTGCCTGACGGATATACGCTCGTGTTGAGCTCGCCGCTGGTCGCAATCAGCCCATCGCTCTACGCCAAGCTCAACTACGATCCAGCCAAGGACCTTGCGCCGATCTCATTGATCGCAGTGATCCAGAATGTGCTGCTGGTCCATCCTTCGGTGCCCGCGAAGACGCTGAAAGAATTGATCGCGCTCGCGCGCGCCGCTCCCGGCCGACTGAGCTTCGGCTCCGGCGGCATCGGAACCACCACCCACCTCGCGCCCGAGTTGCTGCAGAGCCTGACAAAGATCAGGATGGTACACGTGCCGTACAAAGGCTCGGGCCTGGCGCTGATCGGATTAATCGGCGGGGAAGTCGACATGTTGATCATGGCGGTTCCCGCGGCGTCGGCTCAGATCCATGCCGGCAAAGTACGTGCGCTTGCAGTGCTCGCCGCTCAGCGATCACCGGTCATTTCGACCGTGCCGACCGCAAAGGAGGCCGGCGTCGAGAACTTTGAAGTGCCGATCTGGTACTGCATCCTGGCGCCGGCAGCAACGCCGCGCGAAATCGTGGTCCGCCTTAATGGAGAACTCAATAAGGCACTGACATCGGCCGATCTGAAAGAGCGCCTCGCAACGGCAGGCGTCGAGCCCATGACGAGCACACCCGAGCACGCCGCCAGCTTCATCCGCAGCGAAACGGTGCGCTATGCCGCGGTAATCAAGGCCGCGGGCATCAAACCCGAGTGATGAGCAGGCTCGGAAGATCGTGTACGCACGCTCGACGTAAAGGCTGCCGCTGAGCGGCGTTAGTATTTATTGCGCGCCCGTCCGGCTCACGCCTGCGGCACTCCAAAAACTTACCTCTAACAGAACGCATGATCAACGCGGCTATCGTCGGCCTCGGCCGCTGGGGCAAGAACATCGTCGATGCGGTTCAGGGCAAGAGCAAGTGCCTGCGCTTCGTGCGCGGCATGGTGCGGCATCCCGATGCGGTGCGCGATTTCGCAGCGCGGCATCAATTCGAGTTGTCGGCTGACTTTGCCGACGTACTCGCGGATACGCGCGTGCACGCCGTGGTGCTGGCAACGCCGCATACGCTGCATACGCAGCAGATCATCGCCGCCGCTGGCGGAGGCAAAGCCGTGTTCTGCGAAAAGCCGCTCGCGCTGACCCGCGCCGATGCCGAACGCGCGGTCGCCGCGTGCCAGCGGGCCGGAGTTCTGCTGGGAGTCGGGCACGACAAACGATTCTGGGCATCGATGCAGGAGTTAAAACGCGTGGTTGCAAGCGGCGAGCTCGGCGAAATCCTGCACGTCGAAGGCAACTCGAGCAACGAGGTTTCGCGCAAGTTCTTTACCGCGTGGCGCGAATCGGCGGCGGAGTCTCCGGGTGGTGGCATGACCGGGACCGGTATACATATTGTCGACGCGTTTGTGAATTTAATCGGACCGGTGCGCCGCGTGCAGGCGCAATTCATCACGCGCAAGCCGCCGCCGGATGCGCTCGACACGGTGTCGGTTCTGTTCGAGTTTGAGAACCGCGTGAGCGGAGTACTGTGCAACGTCAGGTCGACGCCTTTTTTCTGGCGCGTGCACGTATTCGGCAGCAGAGGCTCGGCCGAGGCGCTCGGCGAAAACAATCTGGTGCTGCGCATGACGGGCGCGATGCCGCGATCTCTGAATCTCGAACCGGTTGACGCGCTGCGCTTCGAGCTCGAGGCGTTCGCGGACGCGCTCGCCGGCCGCTCGCCTTATCCGATTCCGACGACGCAGATACTCGATACCGTCGCCGCGTTCGAGGCCATCGTAAAGTCGATGCAAACGAACGGGCCAGTGCCGGTGGGCAACGAACAGGGGATCGTTGGCGTCGAATCAGCGTAACGCGACGTTTATCAATCCGCTTTAATGCCGGTGCGGCGAATCACGTCCGCCCATTTTTCGAGGTCCGAGCGAATGATCGCCGCGGCTTGCTCCGGCGTGTTGCCGATGATATCGGCGCCTTCGCTTTCGAGGCGCGACTTCACTTCAGGCGACTGCAATGCCTTGATCATTTCCTGATGCAGCCGGGCGACGATCTCTTTGGGCGTCGCGGTCGGCACCATGATCATATGGCCGCTGACTTCCTCGAAACCGGGCACGCCGGATTCCGCGATCGTAGGAATATTCGGCAGTCGAGTCGAACGTTTTGCGCCACTCACCGCAAGGGCGCGCAACCGTCCAGACTGCACCACCGGCAGCGCGGCGATCATGTTAAAGAGTCCCACTTGCACTTGTCCCGCGATCTGCTCGGTCAACGCGGGACCCGTGCCCTTGTACGGGATGTGCGTCAAGTTCATGCCGGTCTTCAGCTTCAGGAGTTCCATCGCCATTTGTGGGCCGGTACCGGTGCCCCCCGAGCCGTAATTGAGATCCTTCGCGCGCGCCTTGACGAGTGCGACGAGGTCCTTCAGCGATTTCGCCGGCAGTGATGGATGCACCGTCAGGACATACGGAGCCGCCGCCAGGATCGACACCGGCGTAAGGTCCTTGCGCGGATCGAATGGCAGCTTCGGATACAGGTTAGCGTTGATGGTGTAGGTGGCGGCGGCGATCAGCAGCATCGTATAGCCGTCTGCGGAAGATTTCGCGGCGAGGTCGGTGCCGATAGTGCCGCCGGCGCCGGTGCGGTTATCAACAACCACCGGCTGACCCAGACCGCCAGTCATTTTTTGTGCCATTGTGCGCGCCAGGATGTCACTCGGACCGCCCGGCGCCAAAGGTACGATGAGACGCACCGGTTTGTTCGGATAGTTCTGCTGCGCACATACGCCGGCGGCTGCGATGCCGAGGCACACGCTGAGCGCGCAGTCAGCCAGGAAATACCTGCGAAGCCTCCTCGTCATTTCCCCTCCGTTATCATTACCACAGGCTCTTGAGCCTGCCGCCGTCGAGATTAAGCGACACGCCCGTGATGTAGCTGCTGCGCTCCGAGCACAGGAACACGATCGCGTCGGCGAGCTCTTCGGGCTTGCCGAAACGGTTGAGCGAATTCTTGCGTGCGGCAAGGCGCCGCGCTTCGTCTTCGGTCTTGGCTTCGAGCTCCGCAGCGAGACCCTGCGCGTTGCGCTGCCAGAGGTTGGTATCGACCCAGCCCGGACATACCGCATTCACGAGCACGTTGTCCGCGCCGAACTCGGTCGCCAGCGATTTAGTGATGTTGAGCAGCGCGCTGTTGGTGATCCCGCTGCCGAACATGTAGGGATCGGGTTCCTTGCCGGCGCCGCCGATGATATTGACAATGCGGCCCCAGCCGCGCGCTTTCATAATCGGATAGACGAGCCGGATCGCGCGCACGAAGCCGAACAGCTTGGTCTCGAGCTGCTGCTTAAGACCGTCATCGGTAAGCACTGCGAACCGCCCCGAGTACATCTGCCCGGCGTTGTTCACCAGGATGTCGACACCGCCGAAGCACTGTTTCGCCATGTCGACGAGGCGCGCGATGTCCGTCTCGCGGGTGGTATCGGCAACCACGGCGTGTATCTCGCCGCCGGTGGTATCGGCAAGTTCGGCGCGGGTGCGATCGAGGGTTTCGGCATTGCGTCCGCAAATCGTGACGCGCACGCCTTCTTCGAGAAAGCGGCGTGCGGTTTCTTTGCCGATTCCGCGGCTGCCGCCGGTTACGATTGCCGATCTGCCTTTGATTCCGAGATCCATAGTTCACCGTTTCATTCTAAAAATATTGCGCAGGTATACGATTTTTCTGTTTCGGGCTTTGCCGGATTAGCAGGCTAGTTCTATTCGATTTTCACGCCGGCGGCGCGCACCACTTCACCCCAGGCCCGTACTTCTTTTGCCAGATAGTCACCGAATTGCGCGGGAGTCATGCGTCCCGGCTCCGCCGAGTTGGCGGCGAGAATTTCCTTTACCTTGGGCTCTCCCATCGCCTTCATGAATTCGGCATGCAGCCGCGCGATGATGTCGCGCGGCGTGCCCGCCGGCGCCCACAGACCGGAATACAGTCCCAGGTCATATTCGCCGACGGTTTCGGCGATGGTCGGCACTTCCGGAAGTTGGGGCGAGCGCGTGGCAAACGATACCGCGAGAATCGTGAGCCGCCCGGCTTTCGCCTGCGGCACGGCGGCAGGGATAGTCGAGAACGCTATCGCGGTCTCGCCCGCGATGACTGATGAGGTGGCGGGTATACTGCCTTTGAACGGCACGTGCACGAGATTGATTCCGACCATGCGCAGCAGCCGCACGGCGCCCAGGTGCGTGATCGCGCCGCTGCCTGACGAAGCGTAATTGAGCTGGCCGGGCTTTGACTTGGCGAGCTCGATCAACTGCGGCAGCGTGTGCACGTTGAGCGTCGGATTTGCAATAAGCACCATCGGCGATCCCGCAATCATCGCGATCGGCGCGAAGTCCTTGAGCGGATCGTAGTTCAACCGGGTGTAGAGCGTCGATGAAATGCAGTGACTCGCGATGTCGTCCATCAACAAAGTGTAGCCATCGGGATTTGCCTTGGCGACCAATGCCGAGCCGAGCGTGCCGCCTGCGCCAGGCCGGTTGTCGACCACGATTTGCTGGCCGAAAACATCGGCCAGGCGCAAGCCGATCGCGCGCGTGATCACGTCGGTGATGCCGCCCGGCGGCCACGGCACGACCACGCGGACCGGTCTGGCCGGATAGGCCTGAGCGAACGCAGGCGCAGCCAATGCTAATAACACCACGGCGCACAGCGCAAAAGCTGCAATTGCGGCGTCGGTTTTCATGGCGTCTCTCCCGGGAGCGTTACCGCATTCTACTATCCCGTTTCAGCTCACTGCGCGCTCGTCGCCTTTTACTCGCCTTTGATGCCGGCGGCCTGAATCACCTTAGCCCACTTTGCGATTTCGTCCTGAATGAAAGCCGTGTACTGCTCGGGCGTATTACCGACCGGTTCCGCGCCCTGCGACTTGAGCCGCTCGCGCAGGTCGGGCGAATTGAGCGCGCGCACGATTTCACTGTTGAGCCGATTGACGATCGCGCGCGGCGTCATGGCCGGAGCGGAGACGCCGTACCACACGGTCACTTCAAATCCAGGTATTCCGCTCTCCGCCACCGTCGGGATGTCGGGCGCCGCGGACGAGCGTTTCGACCCGGTCGCCGCGAGCGCGCGCAGCTTTCCGCCGCGCACATACTGGATGACCGTGGGCATGTTCGCGAACATGAGCGAGGTCTGCCCGGCGAGTAATTCGATCACCGCCGGACCGCCGCCCTTGTACGGGATGTGCACCCATTTGATGCCAGCCATGAACTGAAACAGCTCCGCGGAGAGGTGCACCGTGGTGCCGGTTCCCGAGGATGCGTAATTGATCTCGCCCGGATGCTTTTTGGAGAATGCGATCAACTCCCGCACGTTCCTCGGCGGAAACGACGGATGCACCGCCACCAGGTTCTGAGTTTCCGCCGCGAGTGAGATAAAGACGAAATCCTTGACGGAATCGAAAGCGAGCTTCATCAGCGCCGGGTTGGTCGCGTGGCCGGGCGCGTTCAGAAGAATGGTATAGCCGTCCGGCGCGGCGCGCGCCGCTACCTCGGTCGCGATCGCTGTGTTGGCGCCGCCGCGGTTCTCGACCACGAACGACTGGCCCACGTTCTCGGTGAGCTTCTGGGCCAATGCGCGTGCCACGATATCGTTGGTGCCGCCCGGCGGGAAGCCGACAAGGAATCGGATAGGCTTGCTCGGATAGGATTGAGCGAATGTTAGCGGGGCAAACACCAGCGGCAGAATGGCGAGCGCGGGCTTGATGTGCATGGCGCCTCCTCACGACGAACTTTGCAAATTGTATACTCTCTGCCGCTGATGATTTCTGGCCGACGCTTTTTCACAATTTATCATCGTCATCCAGCTGCTCCTTAACCCTTCGTGTAGCCATTCTCCTACGCCGTGCCACGGGCGCATCTGACAGTAATTGCGTACGCAAGTTGAGATTATGTCGTTGGCATCGTTTCAATGAGGAGGACAGTTATGCTCTATACGCTCGCCGTCGTACTGATCATTCTTTGGCTGCTGGGGATGGTTTCGTCTTATACGCTGGGCGGCTTCATCCATATCCTGCTGGTGATCGCCCTCGTCGTCGTGCTGCTTCGAGTCATCAGCGGCAGAACCCCTTAACTGCTAAGCCAAAGACCAAAAGCTGAATTGTTTAACACAACTCATAAAGGAACTGAAATGAACAAGCTATCCATCAATGCTATTACTATCGCCGTCGGCTTCGCGCTAAGCGGCGGCGTGTGGGCCGCGGGCATTTCTAAAACCGAGTATACGTCGGAAAAGAAAAGCATCGAGTCGACCTACAAGACCGACAAGGATAATTGCAAGTCGATGAAGGGCAATGCCAAGGACGTCTGCATGAAAGAGGCCAAAGGCAAGGAAAATGTTGCGAAGGCCGAGCTCGAAGCCCGCTACAAGCCGAGCGACAAAGCGCGTTATAAAGCGCGGGTCGCAAAAGCTGACGCCGATTACGCGGTCGCCAAAGAAAAATGCGACGACCAGAAAGGCAACGCCAAGGACGTGTGCGTGAAAGAGGCAAAAGCCGGGTATACGACCGCCAAAGCCGACGCCAAGACCAACAAAACCGTAGCGGAAGCGAACAAGGACGCGAACCAGACTTCAACCAAAGCGCGCGAGAAGGCGAACGAAAAAGTTGCCGACGTGCGCAAGGACGCGGTCGAGGATAAACGCGATGCCGAATATGCGGTCGCGAAAGAGAAGTGCGATTCCCTCACCGGAACTGCCAAAGACAAGTGCGTCGCTGACGCCAAGGCGCGCTACAAAAAGTAAGCTGCAAGCGGATGAACTACCCACTAACCCGGCCCCCGTGCCGGGTTAGTCGTTTTTGGGCGTCGTCTGAGAACGCGCCCTGACCACAGGGACACCATCTAATGGCGCGGGTGGAGACGTTGGCGGCATCGATGTAAACTGGTTGCGCTCGAGCGCGCCTGCGATTCCCGTTCAGCTCGGCAGGCTCGTCCGTGCATTGTTAATTTCGAATCCTGAATTCGACTCGGCTCAACTCGATGCCATCCCAAAAATCGCCGCCGGATCCATCGCGCCTCGATCGGGTGCTGGCCGAAGCCCGGCGCCATCGAGCGGAACGCGAGCAGACTTACCGCGAACAGGCGCTCAAGCTCTATCCATGGATTTGCACGCGGTGCGGGCGCGAATTCAGCGGCGCGCGGCTGCGCGAGCTGACCGTTCACCACCGGGACCATAACCACGATAACAACCCGCCCGATGGCAGCAACTGGGAGCTCTTGTGCATCTACTGCCACGAGAATGAACACCGGCGCTATCTGGACGCTGAGTCAGGTTCCGGAACCGATACAAGCGGCGAGCGGACACCCGCGACGCACAATCCGTTCGCCGGGTTGAAGGAATTGCTCAACCGGAAGAAGTAGCCGTGCGGTGCGATCGGTCGCGCCGGTAAATGCATTGTAGGGCTACTCAATCACGCGAGAGCTCGGCATCTCGTGTCGCACTCCAATACTTCGATCTTTGTCGGTACGGCAATATTTTTGCGCGCACGCGTATCATTGAGACATGACGCATGACATAGGGGTTTATAGGACTGCCGGCAATCGAGCGCAATGGTTTGCGGTCGCGGCCGTGACCGCGGGCGGCGCGCTGGCAGCGGCAACGCTTCATGCCCAAGCGGTAGCGGACGAGACCTATCCTACGCGCGCGATACGGCTTATCGTTCCCGCGCCGCCGGGCGGAGCGAGTGACATCGTCGGGCGTCTGGTAGCGTCCAAGCTCGGCGAAGCACTCAAACGTCAAATCGTGGTCGATAATCGCAGCGGCGGCGGTCAGGTCATCGCCACCGAGCTCGGCGCGAGAGCCGCGCCCGACGGCTACACGCTGCTCATGGTCAGTGCCGCGCACGGCATCAACCCGGGGCTGCTCAAGAAGCTGCCTTACGATTCGATTCGGGATTTTGCTCCGATCAGCTTGATTGCGGATTCACCGCTGATTTTCGCCGCGCATCCGTCGCTCGGCGTCGGCGACATCCGGGGACTGATCGCACTCGCCAAGTCAAAGCCAGGCCGAATCAACTACGGATCTTCGACTCCGGGGACAGGTGGCCATCTCTCGGTCGAGCTGCTGAAGTGGATGACCGGAATCGATCTAATCCACATTCCCTATAAAGGCGCGGCTCAGGCGCTCACAGAAGTGATCGGCGGCCACGTTCAGCTCATTTGCTCGAGCCCGCTGAGCGTGCTTCCACACGTGAAGTCAGGCAAGCTGCGCGGACTCGCGATGACCGGGCGCTCGCGTTCGCGCGTCGCGCCGGAGCTGCCAACAGTAGCCGAATCCGGCGTTCCCGGATTTCAATCCAGCCTGTGGTACGTGCTGCTCGCGCCAGCAGCGACTCCGCAAGCTATCGTGCGCAGACTGCATGCGGAAGCAGCAGCGCTCGTCAGACTGCCCGATGTGGTCGAGCAGCTCGTGGCGCAAGGGGCGGATCCGATCGGCAGCACTCCGCAGGAAGCGCGCGACTTCATACGCGCGGAAATCACCCGTTGGACGAAACTGATACGGCAGGCCGATATTCGCGCCGATTGACAGTAGCCTGCAGGCCAACAGCTATTCGCTTTTCGCGACCATCAAGCGCGGGCTGATCCTTTGTCCTACACAGAAACGTAGCCCGGATGAAATGAAATGGAATCCCGGATTGCGCGTTGCTTCATCCGGGCTACGCTCTATGCTCGCTTCCAGGCTAGGAGCGCAACTTCATTCGATCACCTTGTCGGCGCTGATCAGGAGCGATTGCGGGACGGTGAGACCGAGCGCTTTGGCGGTCTTGCGGTTGATAAACAATTCAAATTTCGTAGGTTGCTCCACTGGCAGATCGCCTGGCTTGGCGCCTTTGAAAATCTTATCTACATAGGCTGCCGCGCGCCGGTAACTGTCGGTAATGCTCGGCCCGTAGCTCATCAGGCCGCCAGCGTCTACGTATTCCCGAATCTGAGCTATCGATGACAGCCGATTCTTCGCCGCCAGTTCCGCGATCTGGCGCACCTGCTG
>DASYSI010000229.1:0-4532 GCA_036003485.1 Burkholderiales bacterium
GCCGTGAATCCCGCGATTATCACGCCGAGTATGGAAAGCGCGAGTGCCGCGGTCAGGATATTCTGCAGCCACTTGCTCTCGGTAGTGCCAATGATATTAAGAGCGGTAATCATTATTACGGCAACCGCCGCATAGATAGCCGCGCTCTTGTCGCCAAGAGAAAATACCTGCGTCGCGTAATCGCCGACCACAAACGCGATCGCGGCAATCGCGCCAGTCTGAATCACCGTCATGCGGGCCCACGCAAACAGGAACGACAGCCAGTCGCCAAAGGCGCGGCGCAGGAAGAAATACTCGCCGCCAGCGTTGGGATAGGCGCTGCCGAGCTCGGCATAGCAGAGCGCACCGATCAGCGATATCACGCCGCCCGCGACCCACAGCGCAAGAAATACGCCTTCGCTCGCGACGCTCCCGGCAACAATCGACGGCGCCTTGAAAATACCGACGCCGATCACGATGCCGACAATCATCGCGACCGCGTCGCCGAGCGTGAGGCTTGCCCGTGGCTGCGTGCGCGGCTCCGCCTGCGGCGAGCTCATTTCGGGCCCGTCGCGCGCTGCACGAGCTTGGCACTCCACGGCAACTGTTTCTGTGCGGCGCCCTCGCCGACTTTCAGGGTCCCATCGATCACCTCGCCCTTGACCGTGCCCTTGAATTCATGGCGCGTCGAATTATCTCCAGGCTTGCTGAAGATCACGAAGCTGATCTGGTCGGCGTCGAGCTTGGAGTTCGGCAGCTTGATATTCTGGGCGCCGTTCTTGGCTACGCCATCGAACATCTGAAAGCGCTGCGCGAAATCGAACTCCCAGTTCTCGGGCTGCGCGCCGGTTGTGGGCTGCGATTGCCAGCGCCCGGCGATCTTCGCCGGCACGACCCACAGGTAGGTGTAGCTCACGCCGGGCGTGCCGACGACCTTTTCAGGAACCAGCAGCATGTGCTGCTCGTCGGCGTTCCAGTCTCCCATGTGGTAGTCGTGCGCGATAATGCGCGTGCCGGGCTTGAGATTCAAGATCTTGGGCCGCAGCTTCTGATTCATCTCCGGCAGCAGATAGCTCGAGATGATCGTCGCCTGGCTCAGATCGGTTTCGAATAAATTCTGCTTGATAAAATTGGCGCGATCGGAGACGCCCTGGTCCGCGGCATTTTTGTTGCTCTCTTTCAGCAAGTCGTCTGACAGATCGACGCCGAAGCCGCGCGCGCCGAATTTTTTAGCCGCGGTGATGACCATGCGCCCGTCACCGGAGCCGAGATCGATGATGAAATCCTTAGGCCCGACTTTAGCCATGCGCAGCATGTCTTCGACCACCACTTGCGGCGTCGGCACATACACGACATCGCCCACACCCCTTTCTTCTTCCGCTCGCGACAACAGCGGCATCGCCAGTATCAACGCCAGCCCGGCACCCCAGATCCAATTCCTTTGCATCATCACACCCTCCGCTTTAAGTTATTCGGCACGCATCCTGCCGCGCGCAATGCGCGTTGCACGCCAGTCTTGCGTTGTATTTTCATTGCCATCGGTAATTCTGGCGCGTCCGATCGCGGTATCGCCTTCAATCCGGCCGCTGACAGCGTGGCTGACCTTGCGCCCGTACATTTCGCGCACCAGAGTAAAATCGAACAACTCGCCGCGCAATCTAAGGTTCTGCGACGCGGCGCTGCCGCCGTCGACCAACATGACCGCGTCGAGTGCCTGAAAACGTTGATCGATCTTGGCCTCATACGTGTGCGTCTCGCCGCCGAAGGTAAGCTGCCAGCGCCAGGTGCCTGCGACATCGGCCGGCACGTACCAGAGATAGATCTGGCTCACCGGCGGACCGTACGATTTGTTCGGCACCGCGATCTCGCGGTGCTGATCGGGATTCCACTCTCCCATGTCAAAATCGTGCGAGACGATGCGAGTACCGGGACGCAACTGCGTCAGCAACCGGGGCCGAAGCTGAAGGTTGATTTGCGGCAGCAGATACATCGTCAGCACGGTGGCTTTGCTAATGTCAAAATTGAACAGATTGCCTTGCGTAAAGGTCGCCTTGGCGGTAACGCCCTGGCGTTTGGCCTCCTCCCTGGAAGCGAACACCAGATTACCGTCGAGCTCGACTCCCATGCCGCGTACGGCGAGCGTTTTGGCCGCCTCAATGACGATGCGGCCATCGCCCGAACCAAGGTCGATCAAATAATCGTTGGCGTTGACGCGTGCAATGTCGAGCATGGCGGCGACTACGTTCCACGGCGTCGACACGTACGGCACATCGGCGGCTTGCTGCGCCTGTGCAGCGCGCCCTCCCAGCAGCACGCACAGCGCCAATAACGTGAGCCTGAATAAACTCGCGGCAAGGACAGCCGATCGGTTCATGCTCACGCTGCCGGCGCAACGCGCGTGGCGCGCCATTGGATCGGTTTCTCGTCCTTGCCAATGCCGCGCTTGATCACGCCTTCGATCGTGTCGCCATTGGCACGGCCTTCGAAATAAAGATTGGTCTCGATCGTGCCGCTGTCGTCCACAATCACGAATTGGACGCGATCGCCCCGCAGCCTTGCATTCCACAGCCCCGCGACCTTCTTGTTTTCGTAGCGCGCGAGACCATCGATCTCCTGAAACTTCTGCTTGATCTCGATCTCGTAGCTGCGTTCGCCTGCAGGCAGCGCGATCGCGGTGCGCCAGGTGCCCTCGATCTGCGCCGGCACGATCCACATGAATACGTTCTTGCGCACGGTCGACTTCTCGTCCGGCTTCCAGTCTTCCATGTCGAAATCATGCGAGACGATGCGCGTGCCGGGCTTCAGCTCTTTCAGCAAACGCGGACGCAGCTTGAGATTGACCGACGGCAACAGGTACATCGTCACGACCGTGGCCTGGCTGATTCCGAATTTGAACAGATCTTCGCGGTGGAACGCAACGCGGTCGGAGACGCCCTGCAATCGCGCACTGTAAACGCTTTCCGCGATGCGGTCAGGGTCGAGATCGACACCGATGCCGCGTGCGCCGAATTTTCTGACCGCTGCGATCACGACGCGGCCGTCGCCCGAGCCTAAGTCGATCACAAAATCGTCGGGCCCGACGTTGGCAAGCCGCAGCATTTCCTCGACCACGACCGGCGGGGTCGGCACGAACGGGACATCGTAGCTGAACTGGGCACGCGCGAGCAGCGGCGCCGCGCAACATGCGGCAATGGCCACAAGGGCCCGCCGCCGCGACGCCGGTGTCATGGCTGCATCTTCTGCTGCAGTTCCTGCATCAGCGGCTGCTTGAGCAAAGTGTGCGCAGGCACGCCCAACTCAGTGCGTGTCGCATCCCATTCGAGCTGGCGCTGCGCTGCTGAGCCGGAAACTTTCACCGTGCCGCTGATCGCATTGCGGACGAGGTGTCCCGTATATTCATAGCGCACCGCGGCTGCCTTGTCGTGCACGACAAAACTGATATCCTCGCCGTTCAGGCGCGCGTTCTCGACTGGCCACGACGCGGCGCCGGCCGTGACCGTACCGCTGATCTTCTGAAAATTCTGAGCGAGGGTGAGGTCGATGTTGGCGAGCTTGCCGGCGAGCGGCAATTGCCAGCGCCATTTGCCAGCCGCGTTGGCCGGGACCACCCAGAAAAAAACCTTGCTTTTCTTGTCGCGTCCGACCGGCTTATCCGGCGCGTCGATCACCATTTGCTCGTCGGGCGCCCATTCGCCCATGTCGTAGTCGTGACATACGACGCGCGTACCGGGTTTAAGCATCGAAAGGAGCTTCGGGCGCATCATCAGATTGACTTCGGGCAACAGATAAATTGTGACCACACTCGCGGCGCTCAAGTCGGTTTCGTATATATCGCGCTCGTAAAACACCGCGCGGTCGGCAACGCCGGCACGCGCCGCAAGACGGTTGCTCAACTGCACCAGACGGCGGTCGAGATCGACGCCGAAACCGCGCGCGCCGTACTTCTTCGCCGCGGTAATTACCATCCGTCCGTCGCCCGAACCCAGATCGATCACATAATCGGACGCACTCACGTGGGCGACCTGCAGCATGCGTTCAACCACGTTCTGCGGCGTTTGCACGTACGGCGTGTCGCCAAAATCCTGCGCGCGGCCCGGACACGACATCGCCGCCGCGACTATCAGGACGCCAAATAAGACCGCAGTGCGCCGCTGTGCGATAGACGCAATCGAATGAATCGTGGACATATCAGTGAGAACGGCTTAACTGTGCGATACCTTCCCTCATCCCCACCCTTCTCCCGGGGGGAGGAGGGCTTTGCGCCCCTCTCCCATCGGGGAGAGCGTAGCGAGGGGGGCGGAGCCGGTCGAGGGTGAGGGAACGCGCCGATTTCGCGCTGCGCGTGGCGTTCCAATCGTGCTGACCCTGCGTGCGGCTACCCGCTAGATTGACCGTGCCGTTGATCGCGTTATCTACCACGCGTCCAGAAAAAGCATGCTTGAGCGGAGTGCCATTCACGTCAGCGCTGAAGTTAAAACTAATCTCATCGCCGCGCAGTTTTGCGTCCTGCAGTGCGGCGCTGCGGCCGTCGACGCGCACCGTTCCCGAGATCA